>CANPCK010000036.1 GCA_947572545.1 uncultured Clostridium sp.
ATACTTACAAACTAAAAAATGTTTTAAAGACTAGTAGTTAAAATATATCTGAAAATACATGTAATAGTAGGAGTGAAACAATATGGAAATAAAAAGAGGAGATATGTTTTATGCAGATTTAAGTCCAGTAGTTGGTTCAGAACAAGGAGGAATAAGACCAGTATTAATTATACAAAATGATACAGGAAATAAATATAGTCCAACAGTAATTGCAGCAGCAATAACATCACAAACAGGAAAAACTAAACTACCTACACACATAGAAATTGGTTCTCAAAATAACGGATTAAAATCAGATTCAATAGTACTTGCAGAACAAATAAGGACTATAGACAAAAGTAGACTTAAGGAAAGAATAGGTCATATAGATGATGGTAAAATAATAAATAAAATAAATAATGCTATTCGGTATTAGCTTTGGATTAGAAGAGCAATAGAAGAATTTTCTTCTATTGCTTTCCTAATTTTTTTATAATATCAATTTCATTATACAATTTTTTAACAACATTGCTTCTATTTTTAAGAGCATCTTGGTATTCAATAATAATTTGATGAAAATTTTCAAAACTTTCACCTTGAATAAATGAAAATTTCATACACTCCAAATAATAATCTTTATCAGTTATCCTTTTAGCATTATTTGCTTTTTCCTCATATTTTAAAATTTTATATAATCTTTTTAATTGTCCCTCTAAATATTTTATATATTCTTGAGTACAACTTATTTCATATAAAGTATCATCAATAACAACTCTAAATAAAACTTTTAAAATTTTGAGATTAATTTTTCCATATTTAGATTGAGTAGACAAAGTATCTAGTGCAAGAGATTGAATAGAAGGAACAGTATCCTTTAATAAAAGTTTTAAAGTCTCTGAAATATTTATATGTGTTACATATTGTCTTTTAGAAACTATAGCGTCATAAACATCAGCAATATGAATAATTTGTGCATAATATGGAATATCCTTTTTAGTTACACCATTTGGATAACCAGAACCATTTAAACATTCATGATGATATAGAGCTCCACCAGCATAAGGTCTAAGTTTTAAATCCTTCATACACATATTATAACCAATAGTAGTATGAGTTTTCATGACTTCAAATTCCTCTTTTGTAAGTTGAGATGGTTTATTCAAAATCTCTGAAGGAATAAATAATTTCCCGATATCATGTAGATAAGCACAAATGGTGGCATGTATTGTAAAAGACTTTCTAGAATGCAGATATTCACACATTCTACAAGTTAAATTTGCGACATTTTCACTATGCTTTTTGGTAAATGGGTCTAAATTGTCAAGCATATTAAGTTGATAACGCATAGCTTGGTCAAGATTATAAGATTTTAGATTGATTGGGTTGTAAAATTCAATATCTTGTTTAAACATATTTTTCTCCTTTGTTAGATACATATATAATAACATTTATAGTATAAAAAATCAAGAATATTAAACTTGATATTTAGAAAAATGTGTGCTAAAATTACATAGTAAAATAAATATATTGGGGTGTCGCCAAGCGGTAAGGCATCGGACTCTGACTCCGACATGCGTAAGTTCGAATCTTACCACCCCAGCCAAAAATTCTCCAAATATAATAATAAAGAATATTTAGTAATGTACAATAATTAGGAAAATATGTGATGTTAGATATGATATATTTACTGTGGAATATCTTTTAAGAAGAAATAAAGAGAGTGTGATTGACAAATATTTTATTATAGATTAATCTATAATAAAGAAGGAGACAAATTATGAATAGGAAATTTATAGAACAATGGTTGAATGATTTAAAAGATGCATGGTTTAATAAAAATATAGAAAAAGCAACATCTCTATTCATAAACACAACTTACTATCAAGAAACACCATTTTTAGAACCATACACAAATCATGAACAGATTAAAATGGAATGGCAACATATTAAAAATCAAGATATAAAAAATATTGAATTTAAAATACTAGCAATAGACAATTATACTGTAATAGTAGAATGGATATTTGAAGAAGGTAATACAAAATTTAATGGAATTTATGAAATAAAATTTAATGATAATTTAGAATGCATATATTTTAAAAGTTGGGAAATGGAAAAATAAAATGAGATTAGAAACAGAAAGATTAATTTTAAGAGAATGGAAACTAAGTGATATAAACGATTCAGTAGAAGGACTAAATAATATAGAAGTATCAAAATGGTTAGGAGATATACCATATCCATATACAAAAAAAGATGCAGAAGAATGGATTAAATTTTGTATTCAAAGTGCAGAAAATGGAGAAAACAGTTATTATTTTGCTATTGAGTTAAAAAAAGAACATAAAGTTATAGGAGGCACAAGTTTAGAGAAGATAAACAGAAGACAAGGAACAGCTGGAGGAGGAATTTGGACAAACGCAAGTTATCATGGAAAAGGATATGGAAGTGAAGCGTGGGGAAAAAGGATTGAATTTGCATTTGAAGAACTAGATTTAAGAAGACTTGAAACAGGATTTTTTGAAGGAAATATTGAATCTTTCAAAATGCAAACTAAATTTGGAGGAAAAATAGAAGGACTAAAAAGAAAAGCATTCCTTTGTATGGCTGATAATACATATAAAGATGAGTATATTGTAGGATTGTTAAAAGAAGAGTGGAAAAAATAATGGAAAAACTGATTAGGATATTTAAATAAAATGAAGATAAGCCATTTTGGTTTATCTTCATTTTTTAAACTAATTGTTAATGTAATATTTTTATTATTTATGCTCCATTAAATTACTTCTAAATATTGTCAAAATATAACAAACTTTGACAATATTTAGAAATATGATATAATATTGTTAATTCGTAATTTACTAAAATATTAAGGGGAATGTTATATGGAAAATTCAAAGTTAGATAATATTCTAAAAGAGTACAAAAATAGTAAAAAGAAACACGAAACATGTGGCAATAAAATACAAGGATTATTAAGAGAATTATTAGACGCAAAGGAAATAGAATATCATGAAGTTACATGTAGGATTAAAGACGAAGAAAGCTTAATAAAAAAGATTAAAGGTAAAGATAAATATAACAATAAATATAATAAGTTGGCGGATATTACTGATATAATAGGACTCAGAGTAATTACATACTATTCTGATGATATTGATAAAGTAGCAAAATTAATAGAGGAAAATTTTGAAGTTGATGAAAAGAACTCAATAGATAAAAGAAAAGTACTTGAGCCTGAAAAATTTGGATATTTGTCACTTCATTATATTGCCAAATTAAATAAAGAAAGATTGAAATTTCCAGAATATAAAAGTTGTAAGAATTATAAATTTGAAATTCAAATAAGGTCTATATTACAACATGCATGGGCAGAAATTGAACACGACTTAGGATATAAAAATGATATTAAAACTCCTAGAGATATAAGAAGAGACTTTTCTAGATTAGCAGGACTACTGGAAATAGCAGATAAAGAATTTGTTAATATTAGAAACCAAATAAGTGAATATAAAGATAGCATAGATAAAAAAATTAAAAAGAAAGAGGAAACAATATATATAGATAAAATATCAATGGAAGCATATATAAATGATGATATAGAATATAATAAATTGATAACTAAAATTCATAAAAACTTAAATATAAATATTAATGAAGAAATTAGTTTATCACTTTCTGATCTTCAATTTCTTATTTATATGGGATATGAAACTATTAATCAAGTAAAAGATGGGATTTGTCAGAACAAAGAAAAGATATATAGTATAGCTAAAGAAATTTTAAGTGGTTATACAGATGTATTGCCAAAATCAGCACTTTTATTATATTTATGCTATGCAAAGCTTTCAGAAAGTCAAAGTTTAATTGAATTTTTGCGATTTTTTGATGAAAATGACATTATATTTGAGGAAGATGATGAAGAATCTCAAGAAGAATTTGCATATAGAATAATTAATGCATGTGAAATAGAAAAATAAAGAATGGGAATGTAAAAATGAGAGTCTTACATTCCTTTTTTATTGAATAGGAAAAATCACAGATTTTTCTGAAACAACAAGGTTAATTTCCTTGGGCAGTGCAATAATCGTGAAACGATTTTGCACATGTAGACGTCAAAATCTTTGATTTCGTTAACGTCCAATTTTCTTATTTATATATTCCTCCAATATATACCTTTGGTACTCATGGAAAAGTTTGTCTTTATAATCATCAGGATTAACCCAAAGAATATGATGATCTTTTTCAATAGGTTCAGTAACTTTTTTATCAAACTCAGCAATATAAAAAGTAGCAGTAATATCTAATGGACCCCTAGCTACTCCATCAGTCCATGCAGAAACTTTATCAAAAAAGTTAATATTTTTCATACTATAGCCAGACTCTTCAAGAACTTCTCTTTTTAAGGCCTCAAGTTCAGATTCGTCATTTTCAATTCCACCACCTAAGAAAAAATAAGTACTATCATCACCCAAAACTATTGCAATTTTTTTGTCGTTTTTTCTTGTTACTATTACATATGATCCAGGTCTTTTAGAATAATTTACCCCATCAATTTTCTTTCCGATTCTTTTCATAAATTATAACTCCTATATAAACAAATTATATCTAATAGTATAATACAAATAATTATAAAAATAAATAGAGAACTAAAATTTGAAAAATAATATATTTTATGATATAAATAAAGAAAAAGGGAAATATTTATAGGAGCAAAACAAAAAATGAAAGATATAAAACTAAGAGAAATAGAAATAGAAGAATTTAAAAAAGATGTATATTCATATTATGTAAAAATATTTCCAAGAGAAGAGAGAAAAACACTAAAAAGAATAGAACAAGCATGTGAGGAAAGACGCACAAAAATTATAAAGATAATAGACAAAAATAAATTTGTAGGATTTATGTTATTAAATAGAATAAAAGAAAAAGGATACATAGTTTTAGATTATCTAGCAATATTACCACAATACAGAAGTAGTCAAGTAGGAACAAGAGCATTAAAGATATTAATAGAAGAGGAAAAAGAAAGCAGTGGAATATTCATAGAAATTGAGAAGCCAGGATTAGGAAAAAATAAAATAGAAAATGAAATAAGAGAAAAAAGAAGAAAGTTCTATGAAAAAATAGGCTTTAAAAAACTAAGTTTTGATGTAGATTTATTTAATATAATATATTCAACATATTTAATTCCTAATATTGAAAACGATGAGGAAACTATAATAAAAGAAATATTAGAAATATATGATACAATGTGTGGAAAAGAAAGAGCAAGAAAAAATTGTAAAGTAATTAGAAAATAAAAAATGGGACAATAAAGCAAGTAAACAAAAAAATAGTGATTATTAAAAAAAAGTATGATATAATGCAACAGGAAATTATTTTATAAAAAGGCTCAAAGTTATGGAGGAATTAATGGATAGAGAAAAAATAAAAGGAATAATAGAAGCAATACTATTTGCAAGTGGAAAAATAGTAACTTTAAATGAATTAAGCCTAAATTTAGAACTAGAAAAGACAGAAATATCAAAAATAATAGAAGAAATGATAGAAGATTGCAAAAATGAAAATAGAGGCATAGAAATAGTATGTGTGAACAATGGATACACTATGTCTAGCAAAAAAGAATACCATGAATATCTATATCCAATAATAGACAAAAGAGCAAAACCAAGTTTATCGCAAGCAGCATTAGAAGTGCTTGCAATAATTGCATATAATCCAAAAATAACAAGAGCAGAAATAGAAAATATAAGAGGAGTAAGCTCAGATGCATCACTCTACAGACTACTCGAACATAATTTAATAGAAGAAGCAGGGAAGTTAAATCTTCCAGGAAAGCCAATGGCATATAAAATAACAGAAGAATTTTTGAAGAAATTTGGTTTAAATACTATAGAAGATTTGCCAAAGCTCCCAAAATATAAAGTAGATGAAAATCAACAAATAGTAATAGACGATATAATTATAGATAAAGAAAATAAAGAGAATTTAAAAGAAGGAGAATAATATTGATAGACAACTTAAAACAAATTATGCTTACAAATGAAAAAATATTTTCAGAATATGCATGTAAGTCAGAAAAAGGTATGAAACTAAACGAAGAAAAAGAAGACATAAGACCTATATTTTTTAGAGACATAGACAAAATAATCCATTCGCAAGCTTACACAAGATACATAGATAAGACGCAAGTATATACATTCATAGACAATGATCATATAACACACAGAGTTTTGCATGTACAACTAGTTGCAAAAGAAGCAAGAACAATAGGAAGGGCATTAGGACTAAATGAAGACTTAATAGAGGCTATAGCTTTAGGACATGATGTAGGACACACACCATTTGGACATGCAGGAGAAAGATTCTTAAATAACATAGCAACAAGAGAAAAAATAGGATACTTTTGTCATAATGCACAAAGTGTAAAAATGTTAAAAGATTTAGAAAATTTGAATATTACTGTACAAACTTTAGATGGAATACTTGCACATAATGGGGAAATACTGTTAAATAAATATGAAACATTTCCAAACAAAACAAAAGAACAATTTCTAGAAGAAGTAGAGAAAGTATTTACAGAAGAAGGGTATAGCAAAAAAATAAAGCCAATGACATTAGAAGGAAGTGTAGTAAGGTTATCAGATATTATCGCATATATTGGCAGAGACATAGAGGATGCGATAATAGTTGGAACAATAAAAAGAGAAGATATACCAAAAGAAATTACAAAAGTATTAGGAAATACAAATGCACAAATAGTAAATACACTAATAATGAATGTAATAGAAAATAGTATAAATAAACCATATTTACAATTTTCAAATAAAGTATTTGAAAGCCTAATAAAACTAAAAAAATGGAACTATGAAAACATATATAACTCAAAAGAAGCAACAAAGAATTTAGAAATTCTAGAAAAAGCATTTTATGATTTATATGAATATTATTTGAAAAAATTAGACAATAGAAAATATATAGAGATAACAGAAGAAATGCAAAGTAGTGATAAACTACTATTTAGTTTTGTAAACAATAAGACAGAAGAATACAGAAAAAATACAGACATAAGAAGGATTATAATAGATTATATATCAGGACAAACAGACAAATATTTCATAAAAGAATGTAAGCAGCACATAAAAGACTTCAAAATCGAATAAAGTTGCAAAAAAAGTAGAAATATGCTAGAATACAGATGTAAAATTAAACATGAAAAAAACGTAGGAGAAAATCAAGTGGAAATATTGCAAATAATAATAATATTAGTATTAATAATAATAGGACTGATAGTATTTGCTATAATGCAGATAAGAGCCGCAGGAATGAAAATAAAAGATTTTATAGATTTTATACAAGCAAACGAAGTATTAGATAGCCTATATAATGTTTCAAAAAGATATGAAAAAATGACTCAAAACCAGCAAATAGTTTTTCTCATGGAATCAGAAAAAGTATTTAATGCTTTTGATAAAGTACCTAATATGCTTTGGGAAGATGAATATCAAAAATATAGTCAGATATTAGATATATATAGAAATATTAAAATGGCAAGGTGGAACGAAAAATAAACATAAAAACATATAATATTAATGCTAACCCAATAGAATTTTTACTTAGTAAAATTTATATTGGGTATGCTAGAAAGTGCTTATGCGCTTTGTTCTCAGAATGGAGGTCAAAAGATTATGGAGGAAAAAATAATTGCAGTGGTTTTAGCAGCTGGAAAAGGTACACGAATGAAATCAAATAAATCAAAGGTGACACATAAAATATATGGTAAAGAGTTAGTAGCAAGAGTTGTAGAAATAGCATATAAAGCAGGGATAAAAGATATAATATCAGTTGTAGGACACAAGAAAGAAGAAGTAGAAAAAGTACTTGGAAATAGTGTAAAATATGCATATCAAGAAGAATTGTTAGGTACTGGACATACAGTAATGCAAGCAGTTCCATACTTAAAAGGTAAAAAAGGAAAAGTAGTAGTTCTTTATGGAGATGTTCCACTAATAAGACCAGAAACAATAAAAAAACTTGTAAGAAAAAGTATTAAAGACAAAGAATATGCAACAATGCTAACAGCAATATATGATAATCCAACTGGCTATGGAAGAATTATAAGAGACATTGGAGGAAATGTCAAAGCAGTAGTTGAAGAAAAAGATGCAACAGAAGAAGAAAAATGCATAAAAGAAATAAATGCAGGAGTATACTGTTTTGATATAGAAGAACTAATACTTGCACTAGAAAAGTTAACTCCAAACAATGTACAAGGAGAATATTATTTAACAGATGTAATAAAAATAATGAATGAAAAAGGACTAAAAACAGGAGCAATAATAGTAGAAGACAATACAGAAATACTTGGAGTAAATGATAGAGCACAATTAGAAATGTTAGCAAGAATACTAAAAATAAGAATAAATCAAGAACATATGAGAAATGGTGTAACAATTGAAGATATGGATAATACATATATACATGATGATGTAGAAATTGGAATAGACACAGTAATACACCCAAATACAACAATAAAATCAGGAGTTGTAATTGGAGAAAACTGTGAAATAGGACCAAATGCATATATAAGAGAAGGTTGCAACCTAGGAAATAATGTAAAAATAGGAAGCTTTGTAGAAGTAAAAAAAGCAACAATAGGAGAAGGAACAAAAGTACCACATCTATCATATATGGGAGACTGTGAAATAGGAAGAAAAACAAATATAGGGTGTGGAACAATAACATGTAATTATGATGGATTTAAAAAGAGCAAAACAATAATAGGAGATAATGCATTTGTTGGCTCAAATGTTAACTTTATAGCACCAGTTACAATAGGAGACAACGTATTAATAGCTGCTGGGTCAACAATAACAGACGATGTACCAGATGATAGTTTAAGCATAGCTAGAGAAAGACAATTAAACAAAGAACGGCTGGAACAAAAAAGATTAAGAAAAGTGAAATCAGGGGACGTACTTAAAATTTCATTGAAATGAAATTTTAAGTACGTCCCCTGATTTCACTTTCAACAAGCATAGCTTTAACAGCTTCAGTAAATTCCGTAAAATTTTCTTAGCCCTTTCAACATCATCAAGAGTTGCAGAATGAACATCGCTTAAAGGGTATCTTAACCCTAAGTTTTCCCATTTGAATTTTCCAAGATCATGGTATGGAAGGATTTCAACTTTTTGGACTGTTTTTAAAGAAGAAATAAAGTCTTTTAACTTAAGTAAATCATCTTCATTATCAGTAATTCCAGGAACTAGAACCTGTCTTATCCAAATAGGCTTGCCGAATATCGCTTAAATATTTAGCAAATTCAATTTCTAATTCATTTGAAAATCCAACTAACTCTTTAGACTTTGAAGGCACAATATGTTTAATATCAAGCAAAAATAAATCAGTTAAATCAATAAGTCTTTTTACATTATCAGTCAAGCTAAACATTCCAGAAGTATCAATTGCAGTATGAATATTATATTCCTTTAATTTCTCAAATAATGAGATTAAAGCTTTAGACTGAAGTAAAGGTTCGCCACCAGAAACAGTAACACCACCACCAGAAGGTTTAATATAGTTTTGATATTTAAGTATAGTCTTAATAACATCAGAAATAGGAATAACTTGTCCCGAATTTTCAGGCCATGTATCTCTATTTTGACAATATTTACATCTTAAATGACAACCTTGAAGAAAGATAACGTATCTTATTCCGAGGACCGTCTACAGTACCAAAACTCTCAAAAGAATGAACCCTTAAAATATCATTATTTTCGTCCATAAAAACCCTCCAATAGATTTTCAAAATTAAAGGCGGAAAATTAATCCGCCTCTTACAAATTGTATATTTCAAATTATATTCTTTCATGAATAGTTCTATTAATAACATCCAATTGTTGTTCACGAGTTAATTTAACGAAATTTACAGCATATCCAGAAACTCTTATAGTAAGTTGAGGATATTTCTCAGGATGATCCATAGCATCTAAAAGTAAATTTCTATCAAAAACATTTACATTAATGTGATGACCTTCTTGAGCAAAGAAACCATCAAGCATACTTACTAAATTGTTAATTCTTGCATCATCATCTTTACCAAGAGCCTTTGGAGTAATAGAGAAAGTATAAGAAATACCATCTTCAGCATATTTATAAGGAAGTTTTGCAATAGTGTTCATAACAGCTAAAGCACCATTTACATCTCTTCCGTGAAGTGGGTTAGCTCCAGGTCCGAAAGGAGAACCACCCTCTCTGCCATCAGGAGTATTACCTGTGTTTTTACCATAAACAACATTAGATGTAATAGTAAGAACAGATAAAGTATGTTTTGAATTTTTATAAGTGCAATGTTTTTGAAGTTTGCCAAGGAAAGTTTCAATTATGCTAACACCAATTTGATCAACTCTATCATCGTCGTTACCATATTTTGGGAAATCTCCTTCAACTTCATAATCAATAACAAGACCCGTTTCATCTCTTATAGTTTTAACTTTAGCATATTTGATTGCAGAAAGAGAATCAGCAACAACTGAAAGTCCTGCAATACCACAAGCCATTGTTCTTAGAATATCTTTATCATGAAGAGCCATTTCAATAGCTTCATAAGAATATTTATCATGCATATAATGTATAGCATTCAAAGATTTAATATATATTTTAGCTACATATTCCATCATATTATCAAATTTTTCCATAACTTCATTATAATCTAAGTATTCAGAAGTAATTGGAGAAAATTTAGGAGTTATTTGTTTTCCAGACTTTTCATCTCTACCACCATTAATAGCATAAAGTAAAGTTTTAGCAAGGTTAGCACGTGCTCCAAAGAATTGCATTTGCTTACCAATTCTCATAGCAGAAACACAGCAAGCTATACCATAATCATCTCCCCAAAATCTTCTCATTAAATCATCGTTTTCATATTGAATAGAAGAAGTCTCAATAGATATTTTTGAAGTATACTCTTTAAATCCTTTAGGCAATCTTGTAGACCAAAGAACAGTTAGGTTAGGTTCAGGTGCAGGACCTAAATTCTCAAGAGTATGTAATACTCTGAAAGAATTTTTTGTAACTAAAGTTCTACCATCAATACCCATACCACCAATACTTTCAGTTACCCAAACAGGGTCACCGCTAAATAATTCGTTATACTCAGGAGTTCTTAAGAATCTAACCATTCTTAATTTCATAACAAAATGGTCCATAATCTCTTGAACTTCATCTTCAGTTAAAGTACCATTTTTTAAATCTCTTTCAAAATAGATATCTAAGAAAGTAGAAGTTCTACCAATACTCATAGCAGCACCATTTTGGTCTTTAATTGCAGCTAAATATCCAAAGTATAGCCATTGAACAGCCTCTTTAGCATTAGTTGCAGGTTTTGAAATATCATAACCATATTTATTAGCCATTGCTTTTAATGCATCTAGAGATCTAATTTGTTCTGTAAATTCTTCTCTTTCTCTTATAACATCCTCTGTAAATTCATCATGATTTAATAAATCTAAACAATGTTTTCTTTCTTCTATTAAAGCATCAACACCATAAAGGGCAATACGTCTGTAATCTCCTATAATTCTTCCACGTCCATAACCATCAGGAAGACCAGTTATAAGATGTGAACTTCTAGCAGCTCTTATATCAGGAGTGTAAGCATCGAAAACACCATCATTATGAGTTTTTCTTATACCATGAAAAATAGCGTCAGTCTCAGGGTCAACTTTTCTGCCATAAGCTTCACAAGATTTCTCAACAATTCTTATACCACCAAAAGGCATAATAGCTCTTTTAAGAGGAGCATCTGTTTGAAGACCAACAATTTGCTCAAGATCCTTATTAATATATCCTGCATCATGAGCAGCTATTGTAGAAGGAGTTTTTACATCAATATCTAAAACTCCACCCTCAGAAGCTTTTTCCTTTTCAAATAATTCTAAAACTTCATTCCATAGTTTTTTTGTTTTATCTGTAGTACCAACTAAGAAAGATGCATCACCCTCATAAGGTGTATAGTTTGTCTGTATGAAATTTCTAACATCAATCTCTCTTTGCCAATCTCCATCTTGAAATCCACTCCAAGCATCAAATTTCATAATAATACCTCCGTTCGAGCTAATATATAGCCCTAATAAATATAATATAATAATAATTTCTTTAGTTAATATAAGAAATTATTGATTTAACATTTTTTGTTGAAATATGCTAAATTTCAATATTTAATATTATATACCAATACAGTAAAAATATCAATAATTTGTAGAAAAAATATAGGATACATTATTAATGTACCCATATAGATTTTTATTTATTATTAGAAGTGATATTTTTCTTCATTTCTTTATAGAATTTTAGTGCATTTGAAATTTCTTCATCAGATAATCCTTTTGCTTCTTTATGATAATCAAATTGCGATCTATGCATAGAAGATTCTGGATTACGAATATTTGACCTACCAAGAAGATAGTCAGTTGTGACACCAAAAAAATCGGCAATTTTAATAGTGTCAGCATTAGAAGGTTCATTTCTACCAATTTCCCATGCTGATACAGCCGTTCTTGTATATCCAATTTTTTCTGCAAATTCTTCTTGGGTTAAACCCAATTCTTTTCTTAAACATACTAATCTAGTTTTAAATTCCAAAATGACCCCCCCAGTAAATTTAATAATATTATAACATAAAATGACACGAAATGAAACAATCCGCGGGAAATATACGAATAGTGTCTTAAGTTTGTAAAAAATGTAAAAAGCTATTGACACAAAAAGTGTCGTATGATAATATTAGAACGAAGACACGAAAAGTGTCTAAGAAAGGAGAAAAAATGTTAACAAAACCAAAACCAAGAAGCAAATTAATAGAATTAAGAAAGGGGAAAGGATTTACTCAGCAACAAATGGCTAAATTATTACATGTAAATAGAGCAACTTATGCAAACTATGAAACAGGCTATAGAAATCCAAGTTTAACAAATGTAATAGAAATGAAGAAAATATTAGGAACAACAGATGACACTATTTTTTTATAAAAAATGACACGTAGCGTGTATGGATGTATCTACTCTCTTTATGGGTGGATGCCAGGATAGTTTTGGTTTTATTTGGTTTTGGCTTTTACTATTTTGGTTTCTAACCATAAGGAGAGAATACTAGTAAGTTAGATTAAATATATTAACCTAACTTATAGGAGACAATAAGAATAAAAATGTTTTAATCTTGTTAGTCGTCTCACTAGAAATTGTAATATGAAAAAATGAGGTTCTTTCACTTAGCAAGATATATAAAGCAAATCTACATAAACGTCCTTCATTTTTTTATATAACAATTTTTAAATCAAGAACACTTGTAGCCACTAATAACATAAATTTAATATTTATTGTTTACATATATTAAAAAAGTATTCTCTTGTAGAATTTTTTTAAGCGAAAACCAATAAAACAAAGAAAACCAAAGAGGAGGAAACCATATACAAATGGAAACCAAAAAATTTGAAAAATAAACATTGTCTTGCGTCATTATTTTAAATACAAAAAATCTAAACTTACACTAATACAATTCATCTTTAGATTTGAAATAACTAGAAATACTTGTTTTTTTTCAAATAAACTCCTTCATTGGAGAAAGGAAAGAAAAACAAATGCAAACCAAACAAAACAAGCCCAGTTTTGGGTTTATTAATCATACCCAAAAACAAGAAAAAATGAAACAAAGGAAACAGGGGGAGAGACAAGGTGACAGCCCTTTGATGAAACAATGGGACGGCCCTTTGAGTTTCATTTTTAATGAAACTCAAAGAGCGTCCCTGTTGTTTCATCA
>CANPCK010000037.1 GCA_947572545.1 uncultured Clostridium sp.
CAAAGCCAAAACCAAACAAAACCAAAACTATCTTGATTTCTAGCCATAAAGAGAGATTTTTTATTTGTTTTGTAACTATTCAGTTACATTTACACATATTATATGACCAATCGGTTACAATGTCAATAGGAATTTTATAAAAAGGAGAAATTATTGATGTATTTAAAAAGATTAAAAGAATTAAGAGAAGATAATGATTATACTCAAAATTATATAGGTAAAATAACTAATATGAAACGAGAACAATATTCGAGGTATGAGACAGGCAAAAGAGATATACCTCTTGATACTTTAATAATTCTTGCAAAGCTTTATGAAACTTCTATAGATTATATATTAGAATTAACAGATGAGAAAGAACCTTATAAAAGATGTTAAAGTACAATAAAAGCTCTTAAAACTTTATGCTTTTAACATATAGCTTTAAGAGCTTTTTATTTATTTCAAATATATATATTAAATTTGTTTCATTAAATTAACCATTTCTATTGCTGCACATGCTGCATCATAACCTTTATTTCCTGCTTTTGTTCCTGCTCTTTCTATTGCTTGTTCTATATTGTCTGTTGTAAGGACTCCAAATAATGTTGGTACTCCTGTTTTCATTCCAACATTTGCAATTCCTTTACTTACTTCTGCACATATAAGGTCATAATGATCTGTTGCTCCTTTTATGACTGCTCCTAAGCAAATAACTGCATCATATTTTTTGCTTTCTGCCATTTTTTGTGCTACTATTGGTATTTCAAATGAGCCTGGAACCCATGCAAGTTCTATGTTATCTTTTTCTACTCCATGCCTTACTAATGCGTCTTCTGCTCCTCCTATTAATTTTGATACAATAAATTCATTAAATCTAGAAGCAACTATTCCTATTTTCATTTTGCTTCCTACTACATTTCCTTCTAAAATTTTCATTATAAAATTCCTCCTTTTAATTATTAATTTTTATAGTCAGTCATATGACTCATTTTATTTTGCTTTGTTAATAAATAATTCAAGTTTACATCATTAGGTTGTACTTCTATCTTTTCTCTTGTTACTACTTGTATTCCATATTTAGACAGTCCTTCTATTTTTGCAGGATTATTTGTTAGAAGTTTTATTTTATTTATTCCAAGGATTTTAAGCATTTCTGATGCATCTCTATAATCTCTTAAATCTGCTTTAAATCCAAGTTTAAGATTTGCTTCTACTGTATCTAGTCCTTGCTCTTGTAGCTTATATGCTTTAATTTTGTTTATTATGCCTATTCCTCGTCCCTCATGTTCCATATATAGAATTACGCCTTTTCCTTCTTTTGCAACTTCTTTCATTGCAAGTTCTAGTTGTTCTCCGCAATCGCATTTAAGGGAGCTGAATACATCTCCTGTTAAACATTTTGAATGTACTCTGCATAACACTTCTTCTTTTTCTTTAAATTCTCCCATAGTAAGTGCCACATGTACTTCGTTTGTTATTTTATTTTGAAATGCTGAAATTACAAATTTACCATATTTTGTTGGAAGATTTGCTTCTGCTTTTTTCTCTATTCTTTTTTCATTTTCTAATATGTACTCTGTTAATTCTTCTATACTAATTTTGGTAAGTTTTAGAGTTTCTGCAAGTTCTTCTAATCTATCGTTTTTCATCATATGTCCGTCTTCTTCCATAATTTCACAGCATAGTCCACATTCTTTGAGTCCTGCAAGTTTCATTAAATCAACTGTTGCTTCTGTATGACCATTTCTTTCTAATATACCATTTTCTTTTGCTTCTAATGGAAACATATGTCCTGGTTTCCTAAAATCTAACCCTGTTGTTCCTTCTTCTACTACTTTTATTGCTGTCATAGAACGTTCATATGCAGATATTCCTGTTGTTGTATCCTTATAGTCTATTGATGTCATAAAAGCTGTTTCATGATTATCTGTGTTTTTTTCTACCATTGGTTTTAAAGAAAGCTTTTCACAAATTGCTTTACTCATTGGCATACATATTAGTCCTTTTGCGTATTTTGCCATTATATTTACATTTTCAGGTGTTGCAAATTCTGCTGCACATATAAAATCTCCTTCGTTTTCTCTGTCTTCATCATCTGTAACTATTATTATTTTTCCGTTTCTTAAATCTTCTAATGCTTGTTTTACTGACATCTTATATTCATTTCCTTTCTTTATTTTTTCGAATTTAAAATCCGTTTTGTATTAAAAATTCTCTAGTAATTTCTTTTTCTTCTTGCTTTGATGCTAATTTTTCTATATATTTTGCTATTATATCACATTCTATGTTTATAGTATCACCTTTTTCTTTATATTTTAAATTTGTTTTATCTTGTGTGTGTGGTATTATTGATACTGTAAAATTTGTATTCGAACTTTCTACAACTGTTAAGCTTATTCCGATCAAGTGCAACTGATCCTTTTTCTACTATATATCTAATTATATTTTTGTCTGCTTTGATTGTATACCATATTGCATTTTCATCATTCTTAATTTTTTCTATTATACCTGTTCCATCTATATGTCCTGAAACTATATGTCCCCCAAGTCTTGAATTTAATGCTAATGCTCTTTCCAAATTTACATATGTCCCTTTTTTTATTGTTTTTAAAGAGCTTCTTTTCATAGTTTCTGGCATTACATCTGTTTCATAATAGTTATTATTTATTTTGGTTACAGTTAAGCAAATTCCATTTACTGCAATACTATCTCCTTCTTTTGTTCCGTTCTAATACAGTTTTGCAATCTATTTTTAATTTAGCAGAATTGCCCATTATTTCTATATTTTTTATTTTTCCTAGTTCTTCTATAATACCTGTAAACATTATGTTTCCTTTCTTTTTACTTGATATAACCTTTTATTAAAAAATCATGTCCTATTTTCTCTAATTTTACATTTTTTAGATTAATTGCATCTTGCATATAACTTATTCCTTTTCCTGTTATTGGTGATAAACTTTCTTTTCCTCCTATTAGTTTAGGTGCTATATATGCATAAACTTTATTTACAATTCCAGCTTCTATACTTGATGCATTAATGTTTCCTCCTCCTTCTATAAGGACACTGTCTATTTTCATTTTGCCTAGTATTTCCATTAAAGCTTCTAAATCTATTCCATTTTTATATGGAACCTTTATGAGTTCTACATTTCTAGATTTTAATCTTTCTATCTTTTCCTTATTTTCGTTGTTACAATATGCGATTATTGTTCTAATATCTTTTGCTGTCTTTACTATATTACAGTTTATGTCTATGTCGATGTTAGTATCACATATTATTCTTATTGGATCTACTCCTGTTTCTATTCTACAATTTAGCATTGGATTGTCTTGTTTTACTGTATTTATTCCGTACTAAAATTGCAGAGTATTTTTTTCTTAAGTTTTGTACATGGTTTCTTGTACATTCTTCTGTTATCCATTTTGAATCTCCTGTGTGACATGCAATTTTTCCATCTAAAGTCATTGCATATTTTATAGCAACATATGGCTTCCCAGTTTTTATATAATGAAAAAATATTTCATTTAAGTCTAAGCATTCTTGTTCTAAAACTCCATCTATTACTTGTATCCCTGCCTGTTTTAGTTTTTCTATTCCTTTTCCTGCAACTAATGGGTTTGGATCTTTTGACCCTATTATTACTCTTTTTATTTTCTTTTCTATTATTATGTCTGTACATGGTGGTGTTTTACCAAAATGTGAACAGGGTTCTAATGTAACATATATATCTGCTCCTTCTGCATTTTCTAAGTTTAGTAAAGCATTTCTCTCTGCATGGTATGAACCATATTTTTCGTGATATCCTTTTCCTATTATTTTGTTATCTTTTACTACAACAGCACCTACTATTGGATTAGGATTTGTATATCCTATTCCATTTTTGGCAAGTTCTATTGCAATTTTCATATATTCTTCCATATATTTCCTTTACTTTTATTTATGATGTTGTATTATATCACAAAAGTTATAATAAATCTACTATAATGCTTTCTCTAATCTGTTTTGTTTTTTCTTATTTTATTATACTTTATAACTCTAGAAAATCAATAGTTTTTATAAATTTATTGTGTTTTTTATATAAGAAAATTGGACGTTAGCGAAATCAAAGATTTCGACGTCCACATGTGCAAAATCACTTCGTGATTATTGCACTGCCTAAGGTAAATTAACCTTGTTGTTTCTGAAAAATCTGCGATTTTTCCTACACAATAAGAAAAGTGGCTTCGCCACATGTGCATTTTGCTTTGCAAATATGCACAGTCTAAGGAAACTTAACCTTGTTGAAGTTGATTTTTCCTATTAAATAACAAAAGAAGAAGCATATATATTGTTCTTACTTCTTCTTTTTATGTATAAAATAATTATTTTTATTGTTTTATATACAACCTTGAAAGTTTTGTGTCTAACATGTTTATGACTTTTGCATACCAAGATAATTTTTGTGAGTCTAGCCATGATATTTTTCTCTTTGTCTTATATCTCATTTTATGTTCTGCTGTTGCCCAAAAGTCCATTGTCATAGTCCTTATTTGTATTTCACACTTAACATATAGTTCTTTTTCTTTAAAAGTTATCGGAATTTCCACTATTAAGTGGTAAGCTGAATATCCGCTTTCTTTTGGATTTTTTATGTAGTCTTTTTCTTGTATTACCCTAATTTCTTCCATTCCTTCAATTAACGTTTTTAGTGTTAAAATATCATTTTTGAATGGGCAAGTTATTCTTATTCCTGCTATATCATTTATATTTTGTACAAGATTTTTATAGTTAAGTTCATATTGTTTTTTATTCATTTTGTTTAATATACTTTGAGGAGTTTTTATTCTGCTAGTAATATTGTTTATTATTTCATACTCATACATATTGTTAATCTCTTTTTTTAGTAAATATAGCTTTTCTAGTAGCTTGTTATTTGCTACCTCATAAATTTGTATAACTTTTCTAAATTCATGGTCTTTTATATTTATTGGTATTAAACTGTTAGATATTAAACTTTCCTCATTTTTCAATTCTATGTTTACTCCTTTAATCTCCTCCTTTCTTTTGTTCTGAATGTATTATATTATTACATTGTTAACTTCATATTAACTTTTTGTGTATTTTATGTGAAATTATGGAATTAGTCTTTTTTTCTTATTTTTACAATATTTTCTATATTTAAGTTAGATGCTCTTGTTATAAGCTCATAACCATACCTCTCTTTGAGTTTGTCTATTGTAATATCTATTGTATTTTGCTTTTCTTCATATTTGTCATCAAATAATGACAATTGTTGCTTATTTTTATCTATTAAATTGTCAACTCTCATACCTACTAAACGTATTGCCATTCCTTGTTTAAACATTTCGTTTAATAATTTTTCAGCTACTATATATATTTCTTTTGTATTTGATATAGAGCTTTCTAGTTTCTTTTGATGTGATAAGTCTACAAAATCTTTAGTCCTTAGTTGTACATTTACTACATTTGCAAGTAATTTTTCTTTTCTTAGTCTATATGTTACTTGTTCTGTTAATGCAAATAATATTTTTTCTAGTTCTTCTTTTTTTCTTATGTCATTTGGTAAAGTTACAGAATTTCCTATGCTTTTTGGCTTTTCTCTTTTATACACTACTTCTGTATTATCTAATCCGATTAGCATATTCCCACATTAATTTCCCATGTTTACCAAATATTTTCATTAACTTTTCTTTATCATATTTAGCTAACTCTCCTATTGTTTTTATCTGCATACTTTCTAGTTTTGGTACTGATTTCCTTCCAATCATAAACAATTCTGATATAGGCAATTTCCACATTTTACTTTCTAACTCATTTTCAAATAATGTATGCACTTTATCTGGTTTTGTAAAATCTGATGCCATTTTGGCAAGTAGTTTATTATGGGCTACACCTATATTTACTGTGAATTTCAATTCTTCTTTAACTCGTCTATTTATTTCATTTGCCTTGTTTATTAATGTATCTTTCATAAGATAATTTGTCATATCCATAAAACATTCATCTATACTATATCTTTCTATTCTGTCTGTATATTCTAAAAGTAAATTATATAGCTTGTCTGAATATTCTTTATATATTTTGTAGTCGCATCCTAAATATACACTAAGTCCTGGGCATTTTTTCTTTGCTGCATAAATTGTTTCTCCTGTTTTTATTCCACATTTTTTTGCTAACATACTTTTAGCTAGTACTATTCCTGCTCTCCTTGTTTCATCTCCTCCGTATTATTGCAGGTATGGTTCTAATATCAAGTTTTTCTCCATTTTTCAACATTTCTACTGCTGTCCAACTAAGGAAAGCATTATTAACATCTATATGTAATATTTGTCTTTCCATATTTAACCACCATAATTATTATAAAACAATTGTTTGCATTTGTCAAGTGTTTTATAATATTTTTTAGAAAATTTTTAAGTCTATATCAAAATTACCTGGTTAAAAAAAGCTACTCTTCTTTTTTAGAAAAGTAGCTTGATTGTTTAATTGTTCTTATCTTTATATATTTTCATTATATCTTTTAAATTTATCTTACTTCCATAGTTTAATATTGCACTTGAATATATTTTTATAGATACTTTTGCAATTATAAATATTGCAATTGCAAGTAATGAAATTGATATTGCTATTTCTCCATAACTCGCTAATCCTGACATTACTCTAAATGGCATACAGAATGGTGATGATAATGGGAAAATTCCTGCAAATGCATTTAATTCACTTGTTGGGTTCATCATCGTAAAGTATGCAAGATAAAATCCTAGTACTGCAAGAATTGCAACTGGTGAGTTTGCTGATTGTATATCCTCTGGCTTACTTACTGTTGAACCTGTTAAAGCATATAATAAAGCATATGTAAAATATCCAAGTAAGAAGTACACAATAGTTACTATAAGTAAAAACGGTGTTATATTTTCTAAACTTATTAGTCCATCTAAAAATCCTTCTTCTAGGAATAATGTATTAGATATTAATGCAACTATTATCATTGCAAGTATCTGTAATAATCCAACTATACCTATTCCTATTGTTTTTCCTAATACTATTGTTGAAGGTTTTGTTGAAGTGACTAGTGTTTCTATTATTTTTGAGGTTTTTTCTGTTGTTATTGAGCTTGATACTTGGTAAGCACAGAAGTATATTGCATAGAATAGAACTAGTGATAATATCATCATTACAAATGGATTTCCTTGCATTTCTTGTTCCTCTGTTTGTTTCATATCAAATGTGAAGTTTGGATTGATACTTGCAAGTTGTTCTGCTGATAAATTAAGTTTTGATATCTGTAAATTTGAATATAAATTTGATAAAGCAGTAACTAATTTTTCTGGCATTGCATCAACATATATTAAGTTATCTACTATGTATTCTATATTTATTTCATTTTCTTTTGATGTTATTTTTATTGCTTCTTTTATTTCTCCATTTGTTATCTTTTCTTTTATATCATCAAATGAAACATCTTCATTTGTGATGTGTACTTCATATCCAAGTCCCATCTCGTTTATATTTGATAGTGTTCCTTCATATATGTTCTCTTTATCTACTATTAATATTTTTGTGCTTTCTCCTTCGAAGCTATCGTCTCCTTTAATCATTTTCATAATGTTTGGTACATTAAATAATACTACTATAATTAATAATATTATTATATTTGATATTATGAAAGATTTTCTTTTTACCATATCTTTCATTGTAAATGCTGCAACTGTAAACATCTCTTTCATTTTATTTAATTCTCCTTTCTATCATATAGCCATTTTTGAAAAAGAATTAGTATAGTGCTAGGCAGACAAGAATAAAAACCATATATGTTGTCTTTATTCGCAGTCTAACAACGCATTATATTGATTAGTTTTCAAAATTACCTACCTTTTCAATAAATATGTCATTTAGTGAAGGTTTTGTTATTTCAAATTTTAAAACTTTTATATTATTTTTTGCTAATAAATCAAATAATTTATATCCTTCTTCTTCACTTTTTATCTTTATTTCATATTCGTTGTCTTTACTATTATATATTTCTAATCCTAATTCTTTTATATAGCTTTCTACATTTTCTTTTGTGCTTAGTAGTATTCTATTTGCAGGATATTGTTCTTTTATTTCTTTTAGATTACCTTTTAATACAGTTTTTCCTCTATTTAATATTAATACTTCTGTACAAAATTCCTCAATAGAGCTCATTTGATGACTTGACATTATTATATATTTTCCTTGTCTTACAAGTTCTATTATTACATTTTTTAAAAGTTCTGTGTTTACTGGATCTAATCCACTAAATGGTTCGTCTAACACTATTAATTCTGGATCATGTAATATTGCTGTTATAAATTGTACTTTTTGTTGATTTCCTTTTGATAATTTTTCTGCTGTCATTTCTAGATATTCTGAAACTTTTAATTTTTCGCTCCATTTTTGTATTTCTATTTCTGCCTCATTTTTTGTCATTCCTTTAAGTTTAGCAAAATATATTAATTGTTCATGTATTTTTGTCTTAGGATAAATCCCCCTTTCTTCTGGTAGGTATCCAAAATTGACATTTTTTCTCTCTACTTTATTTCCATTCCAAGTTATTTCTCCTGAACTTTTTTTCATTATACCTAAAATCATCCTTATTGTAGTTGTTTTTCCGTGCACCATTTGTTCCAAGTAGTCCATAAACACCAGGTTTGCTCATTTCTAGTGATAGTTTCTCTACTACTACTTTTTCTGAATAACTTTTAGTTACATTTTCAAGTTTTAGTCCCATGTTTTTTCCTCCTTTTAAGTTTAAAATTATTATATTACAGTGCTTATTGTATTTCAAGTAATTCTATTTTTTTTTAAGATTTAATTAAGTTTTTCTATATTTTTATATAAACTAATTTTTTCTTTTGACAATAAAATAAACTATTAAATATAAAACTAATTGGAAACAAATAAGCATTCCTAGATATATTGATATTTCCATTTTATTTATAAAAGCACATATAATGCTTGCTAATGCTTCTATTGAATAGGTTATCCTTAAAGTTATAGCCATCGCATCATTGGCTATTCTTATTAGTCTTTCATCTTGTGCTTCATTTTCTAATTCTTTTGCTTTTGTAGGACTTTTAAATGCTCTTATAACTATAAATAAGGCTACTATTCCAACTCCTATCATTCCGCTCGCAAACCCATTCATATATGAATGTAAGTTTTCAGTGATACTTTGTGGAGCAATAATTGGGTATGTAAAAAATGCAATTCCTATTACAAAACAAAGTATTGCCCCTATTAATTTTCTTTTTACTATCTTGTTCATTTTTTATATAATTCCTTTCTTAAAACTCTAATTATTTTTCAAACTTAATCTTCATAAATAAAAATTTCTTCGATAGATTTACCAAAGTGTTTAGCTATTTTAAATGCTAATAAAATTGATGGATTATATTTTCCTTTTTCTATTGAAATTATTGTTTGTCTTGACACACCTACGATATTGGCTAAGTCTTCTTGTTTTTCGTTGTTTTGCTTTCTATATTCTTCAACTTTATTTTTCAATCTATCACTTCCTTTCTTAATAAAGTAAAGTTAACTTTACTTTATTATATATCTGCTTTTCAAAAATGTCAAGTATATTTTACATTTCAAGTTTAAAAAAATGAATGATACAGTGTTTAAACTATAATTTTTAAATATTGTATCATTCATATAATTATTTATCCAAGTAAGTGTTCACATAGTATCTTTATTCCCATTAATATCAATATTACTCCTCCAAATATTTCTGCTCGTTTTTCATATTTATCTCCAAATTTATTTCCTATTATTACTCCAATTGATGATATTACAAATGTTACAATCCCAATAACTGATGCTATAACAAAGATATTTATTTCTAAAAAGGCAAATGTTATTCCTACTGCTAATGCATCTATGCTTGTTGCTATTGCAAGTATCACCATTGTTTTAAAACTTGTATCATCATTTTTATTATCTTCTTCACTTTTTCCAATGGCTTCTCTTATCATATTAATTCCTATCAATGAAAGTAAAACAAGTGCTATCCAATGGTCTATACTTGTTATAAGATTTTCAAAGCTTTCACCTAGAAAATAACCAATAACTGGCATTATTGCTTGAAAAATACCAAAAAATAATGCTATTATTAATAATTTTTTAAAATTAATCTTTTTCATTGATAGTCCCTTGCATACAGATACTGCAAATGCATCCATTGCAAGACCTATGGCTATAAAAAATATTCCTATCATTTATTTTTCTTTTCCTTTCTAAATCTATTTGGATTGGTGAGTGATATTTTATTTTACACTAAATAATATTCCTAAGTATGCAACATACAATAATAAAAATGCCATTCCATTTAGTCTATCCATTTTGTTTTTTGGTGGAATCATTGGAAATAAAGCAAGTATAATTGTTGCAAGTATTAGTAATGACATTTCTACATTATAGCTTAGATTATATGTAATAGGTTTTATAAAGCTTGATACTCCTATTATTAATAACATGTTAAATATGTTTGAACCTATTATATTTCCGATAGCAATATCACTTTTTCCTTTAAGTGCTGCTGTTACACTTGTTACAAGTTCAGGAAGGCTAGTTCCTATTGCAAGTATTGTTACGCTAATAATTTTTTCACTTATATTAAATATATTTGCAATATTTACTGAATTGTCTACAGTAAAGTCTCCACCAAATTTTAGTGCAACTATTCCTATAATAATATATATTATATCTTTTAATATTGATGTCTTATTTTCTTCTAATTCTTCTTTTCTTCCTTCTTTGTTTTCAAATTTTTCTCCCTTTTTTGCCATTACTATTGTATAAATTATAAATAAAGCAAATAATACAATTAGTATTATACTTTCTATCCTTGCAATATCTTGGTTTATATTTGCTAATATCATAAATATTATTGTTACAAATAAACATATTGGTATTTCTATTAATCTTGTTTCTCTTTTAAATTCTATTGGTCTAATTACTGCAGATAGTCCTAATATAAGTAGCATATTGCAGGCATTACTTCCAACGACATTTCCAACTGCCATATCTGGATACCCTTCTATTGCTGAAGTTATACTTACAAATAGTTCTGGCATTGAGGTTCCTATTGATACTATTGTAAGTCCTATTATTATTTCTGGTATATGAAATCTTTTGGATATGTTACTTGCTCCTTCTACTAAAAAATCTGCTCCTTTAATTAATAATGCAAATCCTATTAAAATAAATAAAATTGATACTACCATAAAATCCCCCTTTAACTAAAAAACAAAGACCCATCTGCTTTTAAGCAGACAAGTCTCATTATTTAAAGTAAGCCCAGATATTTTTTATCGGTTGTTGGGTCTTACTACATATTCATGCTAATTACTCCCTTATCTAGTGTGTTATTATATAATATTTATTATTATTTTGCAAGCTTTATTTTAAAGTTTTTTCTTTGATTTCAAAATTTTACTAAGTAATGCTTCTTGCAAAACTTGTGAAAAATTTATACTCATTCTTTCTGCTTTTTTATTTAACCATTCTGGTATTGTTAGGGTTTTCTTTACTGATTTTTTAGAATTACTAATTTCATTTGATTTGTCTAAATCTAATAAAATTAGTGAAACAAATCCTTATATCTTTTATATAACATTTCTATTTCGTTGTCAAGCATTACAAAAGTTCTATCTCAACTTTATCATTGTCTTTTAGATTATATGTTTTTCTTAAATTTCTATCTGATACAAGTTCTAATAAATTTAAAGGATGTGTTCCTCCTTTTTTGTTGTTTATTTCTGGTCTTACTATATAAGATATGTTTTCAAATATTTTACACCTTGTAATAAGTACCTTGTAATTCCCATTATATTCATTTGGTAGTATTTCTTCAGAGTTATTTAATATATAATCTTCTTCAATTTCTATATTTAAAGTTCCTGGAAATAATGTTATTCCATATCTTTCTTCAAATATCTTACTAATTTTATTTGTCCAAAATGAGGCTTCTCCAAGTCCTGATTTTACTATTCCGATTAATTTATACTTCATTTTTTACCCTTTCATTAAGTTTGGAAAATAAACAAGTAATGCTAGTCGAATTTAACAAATCAATAATGTTTATTTTTCAAACTTATATTCTACTTCTTCCATAAATGGATACACTTCTGCTAAATATTTTCTTGTTACCATTGACATTCTTGCTGGTGGGTTTCTTTGTCCGTACAGCGATTAATTTCTGTGTATAACAATTTTCATTTGTTTTAAATAACAAGTATCTATTTTTTAAATAAGTAAAATATACTTGATAACCATCATCTAATATCTTTTCAAATTCTTCAAAAGTATAGTTTTCCATTATAATTCCTTTCTATTTTGTATCATTCCTTCAAAATCTTCCTCTGAAATAACTTGTACTCCTAATTCTTGTGCTTTTGTTAATTTGCTTCCTGCTTCTTCTCCTGCAAGTACATATGTTGTTTTCTTGGATACAGATCCTGATGTCTTTCCTCCATATTTCTCTATTATGCTTGATGCTTCATCTCTTGTATATTTTTCTAGTGTTCCTGTTAATACAAACGTCATTCCTTGAAATCTATTGTCTACTTCCTCAGTTTCTTCCTCTTTCATATTAACTCCTGCATCTTTTAGTTTTTTAATCAGATCTTTTGTTTGTTCTTGATTAAAGAATTCATACACACTTTTTGCTGTAATTTCACCAATGTCTTCTACAAAAGCTAAACTTATTTCGCTTGCTTTCATTAAATTATCTATACTTTTATATTCTTTCATAAGAATTTTTGCTGATTTTGTTCCAACATGCCTTATTCCAAGTGCACTTATTAATTTATCTATACTATTACTTTTACTCGCATTTATTGCATTGATTAAATTTGTTGCAAATTTGTCTCCACTTTTCTTTAAAGATGCTATATCTTCTTTTTTTAGATAATATATATCTGATATATTATTTAATAAGTCTCTATCTATTAATTGCTTTATTATCGCATATCCGAAGTCCATCTATATCCATTCCTGTTTTTGATGCAAAATGTACAATATTTCTGAGCTTCTTTGCACTACATTCTATTCCAATACATCTTGTTACTGCTTCTCCGATTCTCTCTTACTGCTGGTCCTCCACAAACAGGACAAACATCTGGCATTGTAAATTCTTTTTCTTCTCCTGTTCTTTTTTCTTTTACTACTTCTACTACTTCTGGTATTACATCTCCTGCCTTTTGTATTACTACATGGTCTCCTATTTTTAAATCTTTTGCTATAATAAAATCTTCATTATGAAGTGTTGTCTTAGATATTGTAGATCCTGCAAGTTTAACTGGTTCTAGTATTGCCATAGGTGTTATTGCTCCTGTTCTTCCAACTTGACAAGTTATATCTTTTAAAATTGTTTCTTTTTTTTCTGGTGGATATTTATATGCTATAGCCCATCTTGGAGTTTTAAAATTAGTTCCTAATATGTCTCTTAATTCTAGATTATCGACCTTTATGACAGCTCCATCTGTTCCAAATCCTAAATCTGCTCTTATTTCTCCTATTCTTTTTATTTCTTTGATTGCACTTTCTATTCCAATACAATGCTTTTTTAGCACATTTACATTAAAACCTAACTTTTCCAGATATAAAAGCTGCTCATAATGTGAGTTAAATGTGTTATTTTCTAATTTTTGTACATTAAAAATATATATATCTAGTGGTCTTTTAGCTGTTTTTTTGCTGTCTAATTGTCTTAATGACCCTGCCGCTGCATTTCTTGCATTTGCAAAAGTTTTCTCTTCTAATATTTCTTG
>CANPCK010000038.1 GCA_947572545.1 uncultured Clostridium sp.
CCATCTTCTATTTCCATCCATTATTATTGCAATATGTCTTGGCATAGTACTCATTTTCTCTTCCCCTTTATTTTTCTCTTTCTTTTATATATATTGCTAAATCTTTTAAGAATTTTCCTTTTTCTCCATATTTTTCTATCTCTTCAATTGCTTCATCTATTATTTCTTCAAGTTTATGTTTTGCTTGTTCTAATCCATATTTTGTTATAAATGTTACTTTTCCATTTTTTCTGTCATTTCCAACAGGTTTTCCTAAAATTTTTTCATCTCCTACTTCAGATAAAATATCATCCTTTATTTGAAATGCAAGTCCTATCTTTTCTGCGTACTTAGTTAATCCACTTAAATCTTCTTGACTTGCATTTGCAAGTATTGCTCCCATTCTTACTGATGCTTTTATAAGCTCTCCTGTTTTGTTAGTATGCATATATTCTAGATATTCATTAGAAATTTCTTGTCCTTCAAATTCTGTATCTACATATTCTCCTATTATCATTCTATCTGTTGCAATTGCTAATTCATTAAATGCTTGTATTTTGAGCTTTAATTCTTCTATATTCTTTTCTTCTTTTAAGGATTTACTTACTACCATATATGCATTATTTAATAATCCATCTCCTGCAAGAATTGCTGTTGACTCACCAAACTTTTTATGATTTGTTGGCTTTCCGATGCCTAAAGTCATCATTATCTACTGCTGGTAAGTCATCATGTATAAGTGAAAAATTATGTATCATTTCCATAGCTATTGCAAATGGAAAGACTTTTTCAAAATCACTTTTAAACAATCTATATGATGCTATTATAAGTATTGGTCTTAATCTTTTTCCTGAACTGATTAAACTATATTCCATTGAAGCATTAAGTTTTTTTTCTGGGCAATCTTCTTTTCTAACATATTTAATTAGTTCATTGTTTATAATATTTGCATATTCTTTTAATTCTTCTTTAAAATCCATCTTAATTTACCTCTTAATTATAGAATTAGTATAGCGCTAGACATAAGCCAATGTATGCAGTTTGCTTTGCAAACTGCATACTGACGCTGTAATTCAGGCTACGCCTTCAAACAGCCTCAGTAAATTTATATACTCATAATTTCTTTTTCTTTGCTATTAGTAATATTATCTATTTCTTCTATTTTTTTGTCTGTTAATTTTTGTATGTTTGTTTCTGCATTCCTCAAATCATCTTCTGTAATATTTCCTTCTTTTTGTTCTTTCTTTGCTTCATCAATTCCGTCTCTTCTTAATGCACGAATAGAAATTTTTGCTTCTTCTGCTGTTTTCTTTATATCTTTTACTAGCTCTTTTCTTCTTTCTTCGTTAAGTTCTGGGAATGATAATCTTATAACTTTTCCATCATTATTTGGTGTTATACCTATATCTGATGCAAGTATTGCTCTTTCTATTTCCTTTAATATACTCATATCCCATGGTTGTATTACAATTAATCTTGCCTCTGGTACTGAAATTCCTGCTACTTGGCTTATTGGAGTTGGCACTCCATAATAATCTACTTTTACTTTGTTAAGTATTGCTGGGTTCGCACGCCCTGCTCTAACTTCCGCAAAATTTTCTGCTAAAACACTTATTGTTTTATCCATTTTTTCTTCAATTTTACTAAAATCCATTTTTTATTATACCTTTCTTTATTTTAATTTACTTAATTTTTTAAAGAATTAGTATAGTGCTACACATTTAAAATCAAAAAAGCGGAGGCGTACGAGTGTACGCTGAGCATTTTTTGTATTTTAAATAACGACGCAATATGCTGATTATTTAAAAAATTATTCTACAGTTGTACCTATGTTTTCTCCCTTAACTACTCTTACAATATTTTCTGGTTCTTCTATTGCAAATACTCTTAATGGAATATTATTATCTCTACATAAAGATGTTGCTGTTGAATCCATAACTTTTAGATCTTGATTTAATATATCTAAATATGATATCTTATCATATTTAACTGCATTTGGATCTTCTTTTGGGTCTGCTGAGTATACTCCATCTATTGTTTTTGCAAGTAATATTACTTCTGCATCTATTTCCGCAGCTCTTAATGCTGCAGCTGTATCGGTTGTAAAGTATGGATTTCCTGTTCCACATGCAAATATAACTACTTTGTTATGTTCTAAGTGTTTTATTGCTTTCCTTTTTATGTATGGTTCTGCTATTTGTCTCATTTCTATTGCTGTTTGTAATCTTGTATTAACTCCTCTTGCTTCAAGTGTATCTTGAAGTGCTAATCCATTCATTGTTGTTGCAAGCATTCCCATATAGTCTGATGTTGTTCTTTCCATTTGATGTCCATATCTTCCTCTCCAAAAGTTTCCTCCTCCAACTACTATTCCTACTTGTACTCCTAAATCTACTACTTCTTTAATTTGATCACATATTTTTCCTATTACTTCTGCATATACTCCTGTTTTGTTGCTTCCAGCAAGTGCTTCTCCACTTAGTTTTAATAAAATACGTTTGTATTTTACATTTTCCATTTTTAACCTCCATTTTACATCCATTATAAAATTTTAAAACATCTTTATTGTATCATATATTATAGTACTTTTGTCAATTTTTTTGAAATTTATATAAATTTTCTTAATATTTTATTAAATTTTATACAATTTATTTTCTATTATATAATCTGTTACTTTATCTGGTATTATTTCTCGATTGTATATATTTTCTTCTTTTAGCATACTCCTAAATCTACTTGAACTACATTTTCTATATCCTTCATTTTTTATTATTAATATATTATTTATTAGATCTTTAGTAATATATTTGTATAAGTTTATATCTTCTCTCTCAAGTACTATATATTTATATCTTTTTATAAGTTTTTCTCCTTCTTTCCATTTTGTAATATTTATAAAATTGTCTGCTCCCATTATAAAAAATATTTCTATATTTTTGTATTTTTGTTCTATCATTTTAAAAGCATCCACTGCATATAATTTTTCTTTTACACTTAGCTCTATATCTGTAACTTCTATATTTTTTAGTCCGTTCGCATACAATTTTTAACATATTATATCTATGATGTCCTGATATTAATTCTTTTTTTTCATAAAAGTTACCTACTGGAACAAATATAACTTTATCCAATCCACATTCTTTTAATGCTCTTTGCGCAAGATTAATATGTGCATTTGTAGGTGGATTAAAACATCCTCCAAAGAACCCTATTTTCATATACTATAATATTTCCTTTACAACTTCAAAAATTTCTTTTCCTATTTCTTCCCTTGTTTTGATTTTATTTTCTTCTATGCAATTTATTTTTATCCATCCATAATCTTTTACAAGACTACATGCTGCTTCATAGCTTTCTTGCAAATGAATAGTATCTTTTTCGTGTATATCTTTTACATCATTTCTACTAAATTTGTTTTTCCTATTTTCCATTAATTTTAATGTGTATTTTGGTGGCATATCTAAGAAAAATACTTTAGTTGGAATTGGAATTTTATACAAATTAAATTCTAAATCCCAAAGCCAGTCTAGAAATTTTTTCCTTTCTTCTTTATCTTTTATTTTACCTGCTTGATGTACCATATTGGCTGTAGTATATCTATCAGCAATTATTAATCCGCCATTTTCATAATATTCTTCTAGATCTTTTTTGTATGTTGCATATCTGTCAGCAGCATAAAATGTTGAAGCTATATATGGATTTACTTTTTTTGCATCTTGCCCAAATTCTCCTGATAAATACATCTTTACTAAACTTGAAGAAGGTGAATCATAATTTGGAAAACTTACCTTCCTATAGTCTATATTTTGTTCTTTTAATTTATTTTCAAGTATTTCCATTTGAGTTTGTTTTCCACTACCATCTGTTCCATCTATTACTATTAATTTCCCCATTTTTCCTCCATCTATCGCAAAAATTGAATAAAGTTACTTTTTTATATACTTTTGTTATTAGAATTAGTAATAAATTTTGCACACTAATTAATAAAACCGAAAATAATGGAGATTGGCACAGTCTATTCAACAAGGTTAATTTACCTTGGACAGTGCAATAATCGCGAAGCGATTTTGCACATGTGGACGTCGAAATCTTTGATTTCGTTAACGTCCAATTTTCTTATTTAGACTGACTGCGCCTGTACAGTGCCGAAATTCTTATATATTACTAACCAAATAATATATATTATTTAGTAACTTTATTCAATTTAACTTTTCATTTTATTTCTAATATATTCTGTTTCTTCCTCTTTATCTAATCTCATAAAAAGTGGATTTCCTTTTTCTATAACTTTATAAGCACTTGTTAATACATTATATTCATATATATTATCCCATGAAATTAGCTCTTCTTTGTTTATTCCAAGTTGATTTAATATTTCTACTGAAGTTTTTGTAATTACAGGATTTAGTATTATAGCAAATTTTCTTAGGTTTTCTACTAAATGATACATCACAGATGCTAGTTCTTCTATTTTTTCTTCTTTTGCCAAAGTCCAAGGCATTGTTTCGTCTATATATTTATTAGTTCTAGAAATAGCTTTCCATGTTTCTTCTAAAGCATTATTTATATGGTAATTTTCCATATACTTTTCTGTATTTTTAATATGTTCTATTGTATCTTTTTCTAAGTTTTCGTCAAATGCAGTTACATGTCCATTATATTTTGGAATATCACCTTTAAAATATTTATTTATCATTCCTATTGTTCTGTTTAATAAGTTTCCTAAGTCATTACATAAGTCAAAATTGTATCTCTCAATAAATCCTTCTGGAGAAAATACTGCATCTTGCCCAAATGAAAATTCTCTAAGTAAGAAATATCTTGTAGCATCTAGTCCATACTTTTCAATTAACATATCTGGATATACCACATTTCCTTTAGATTTAGACATTTTCCCGTCTTTCATCATTATAAATCCATGTGCATATATTTTCTTTGGTAATGGTAAATTAAGTGCCATTAGAAAAATTGGCCAATATATACCATGAAATCTTATTATATCTTTACCAACTATTTGAAGGTTTGCTGGCCAATATTTTTTTAATAATGTGTCATCTTCTGACTCATATCCTAGTGCTGTTATATAATTAGTCAAAGCATCTAACCAGACATATATAACATGTTTAGGATCTTTTAATACTTTTATTCCCCAGTCAAAACTTGTACGTGTAATACACAAATCTTCTAATCCTGGTTTTAAGAAATTATTAAATAATTCATTTTTTCTAGATTCGGGCTCTATAAAATTTGGATTTTTTTCATAAAATTTTATAAGCTTATCTGCATATTTTTTCATATTAAAGAAATATGCTTCTTCTTTCATTTTTTTTACATCTCTTCCACAATCAGGACATTTTCCTTCTACTAATTGTGTTTCTGTAAAATATGTCTCACATGGGGTACAATACCACCCCTCATATTCTCCTTTATAAATATCTCCTTGTTCCATTAACTTATCAAATAATTTTTGGACTGCATCAGTATGTCTTTTCTCTGTTGTACGAATAAAGTCATCATATTGTATATCCATTAATTTCCATATTTTTTTTGCATATTCTGCCATTTCATCTACATAGCTAATAGGCTCTTTACCATTTTTCTTAGCAACTTCTTCTATTTTTTGACCATGTTCATCAAGTCCTGTTAGCATTCTAGCATCATAGCCTCTAAGTTTTTTATATTTTTTTATTGTATCTGCAAGTACAGTTGTATATGCTGTACCAATATGAAATTTTCCACTTGGATAGTAAATCGGTGTTGTTATATAAAAAGTTTCTTTACTCATTTTAAGTTATTCCTTTCTTTATTGTACAATTTATATTAAAAGAATAAATATAATGCTCTACTTATTACTAATTGCAATTCTTATAGTTTAGTCTGTAAATTGCATAACTGATGCTGTAATTCAGGTCTTCCCCTCAAACAGCATCAGCATTACCATAATATTTTAATTACTTTTTTAACTATATCTTACTCCAGAACCAATCTAGACTATTATCAATACTTTTTTTGTTTCTATGTTTAGATTCTATATCGTCTACCCATAAATATCCTAAATAAGTTACAATTACAAATCCAAAATCATACAACATAGATGTTGAAAGTGCTACTTTTTGTGACTCATAAAAATCTCCAAAAGCAAATAATTGTATAGTGTGTACTACAAGTAATATTAAAGTCAATACTAAGGCTACTGCTGGAGCAGCTGCTCTTTTTATTTCATGTCCTAAGAATATAGCACATATTATTGCTGCTAGGCAAAGAACTACTGTTAATGGTTGCGTTAAATCAATTACTGGCATCTTTTATCCTCCTTTTTCTTTGGTAAGTTAATTTCATGAATTAATTATTTTTATTATATATGTTTTTCTATATATTTTGCAATACTTTAACCTAATTTTGTATAATTTCTTCTACTTCTTCTAATTTTTTTGCTTCTTCTTCAATAGTTTTCTCTCCTTCTTGTATTTCTTCTACTTTTGTATCTTCTTTTTTCTCCTCTTGCATTTCAGATGTTATCCATTTTACAAGGTTTAAGTTTTGTGAATCTAATACCATTTCATGTTTTGGCATTATCCTAAATGTATATCCATAATTTCCACCTGCTGTCAATGCTATTTTTGCTACATAAATATTACTATCTTTAAATAATTTATCCATTTCTGTAATTTTTATGTCTTCTAATACTCCATTATCTAGAACTTTTCCAGAATAAACTTGTACTGAAACATTTTTTGGATCTATATTTTGAAGATCTACTTGGCACTTTACTTCTATATTATTTCCTGCATCTAAAGTTACATTATTCAAATTATTTAATTGTACTATTCTGATATTGTCCCACCTTGTTTTTATACTATCTATCCATTCGTTTAGTCTTATTACATTTTCTATATCTGAATAATATTTATTATATAAATTGCAAAGTGGTAAATACAATTTTTCTGTATAGTCAACTAACATTCTAGCTGTACTATATTGCCAACCTGTTGAAGTAATAGAGTTTTTCATTAGTCTTACCCAATTCTCTGAAAAATTCTCTCCTTCTCTTTTATCATAGTATATAGGTATAATCTTATTTTCTAAAGTATCATATATACTTTGGCAGTCTTCATTATCTTGTACATCATAAGAGTCATATTCTTTATTCTTTCCTATTATCCAACCATTTTCTTTATTGTATCCTTCTACCCACCAGCCATCAAGTATAGAGAAATTTAGTACTCCATTTATAGATGCTTTTTGACCACTTGTTCCTGATGCTTCCATTGGCCTTCTAGGATTATTTAACCAAACATCAACACCACTTACTAAATATCTTGACATTGCAATATCATAGTCTTCTAATAAAAAGATTTTTCCTTTAAATTGTGGTTTCATTGAAAGTTCATGTATTTGTCTTATTAATTCTTGTCCTTCTATATCTCTTGGATGTGCCTTTCCTGCAAATACTATTTGTACAGGTGTCCTACTATTATTTAATATTTCTGTTATTCTTTCTAAGTCTCTAAATATTAAAGTTCCTCTTTTATATGTTGCAAATCTTCTTGCAAACCCTATTGTTAATATATCTGGACTTAAATGAGATACTATATCCATTATTTCTTCATATCTCATTCCATTTCTTCTTAATCTACTTATAGTATTTTCTCTTACAAGCTTCATAAGTTTTACTTTTCTTTCATAATGTGCATTCCATAGTTCTTTATTTGGAATATTATTTATTTTGTTCCAAGTGTTTTCTAAATGAATATTGTCTTGCCAATATGGTGTTAAATATTTGTTATATAATCCTTTCATTGTTGGCGCAAGCCAGCTACATGTATGTACACCATTTGTTACATGTGTTATTGGAGATTCACTTGCTGAAATTTCTGGCCATACATCACTAAATAGTTCTCTTGATACTCCTCCATGTAGTTTACTAACTCCATTTTTCTTTCCTGAACATTTAAGTGCAAATATCCCCATATTAAATCCTGGTTCCATTTCTTCTTTAGGGTTCATTCCTAATCTCAAAAATTCTTCTCGTTCAATTCCAAGTCTTGGCCAAAAATTTTTGAAGTATTTTTCCATAAGTTCTATTGGGAATATATCATTTCCTGCTGGTACTGGAGTATGTGTTGTAAATACAGTTTTTGAACATACAACACTCATTGCATTTCTAAATGATAATTGTTTTTCTTCTACTAATTTTCTCGCAAGTTCAAGGATTAAGAATGCTGAGTGTCCCTCATTCATATGATATACTGTTGGATTATACCCTAATTTGTCTAATAAATTGGTTCCTGCCATACCCAAAACTATTTCTTGCCTTATTCTTGTTTCTTGGTCTCCACCATATAAGTATTGAGTTATTTCTCTAAATTCTTGATCTGAATTTTCTTCTATATCTGAATCTAAAAGATATAATTTTACTCTTCCTACATTTACTTGCCATACTTTTAAATACAATCTCTTTCTTTGTATTCTTGAATCTACTATTAAGTCATTTCCTTTTGCATCTTTTACAGGTGTTATTGGAAGATCTTCTAGTTCTAAGTCTCTATATACATTTTCTTGTCTTCCTGCTCCATTTATTACTTGATGAAAATATCCTTTTTTATACAAAAGTCCTACTCCAACAAGTGGTATTCCTAAATCACTTGCTGCTTTTAGATGGTCTCCTGAAAGTATACCAAGTCCTCCTGAATATATTTGTACTATTTCATCTAGTCCATATTCAGCTGAAAAATATGCAATTAAATCATTTTTATTCTCTGGATGTTTCTTTGAAAATAGAGTGCTTTTACTGTTCATATATGCTTCAAAGTTATTTACTACTCTATCATATTCTTTTAAGAATTCATTATTTCTTGAATATTCCTCTAATTTATCTTGAGGTACTAATTTTAAGAATTTAACTGGATTTTTGCCAATCCCTTCCCATAAATCTATATCTATTATCTTGAATAGCTTTAAAAAATCACTATTCCAAGACCACCATAAATTATTTGCGATTATAGATAATTTGTCTATTCTCTTTGGTAATTGTGGATTTACTGTTATCTTATTAAATAAGTACATAAAAAAATTCCTCCCTTTGTATATTAAAATACGATTAACAAATTTTCAAAAGTAAAGCTTTTGAAATTTGTAGCATTCGCATATTTACCTTATAAAAAGCTTCTTTAGCATTTTACAATGTTAAAAATTTCTACAAGATAAAAATCTTTTGTATTTAACATATTAATTATCTATTAAAATGTTAAAAATGTCAATAAAAAATCTCACATTTTACTGTGAGATTTTTCTAGATTTTAAAATTTGTCCTTTATTATTTTATTTTGAGTATCCAGTTTCTTTTATAAGTGCATTGCTTATGCTTTGTACTGTACTTGATACTTGATATTCTTGCTCATCAAATAAGAATTCGTGTAATTTTTTTACATTTTCTGCTAAGTTAACTGGTGCTCCATACCATACCCCATGTGGTTGGTATCCTCTAATATTATAAGGCCAACCTGTTGTTTCTTCTATATCAAATGATGCAACTTGTGTAAGTAATCCTATTATATCATTTGTTGATATATTTGTTGAAACTGCTGGAAGTATTTTATCAGCTAAACTGTTTAATTGCCATACACTCATTTTCTTAACTTTTTCAAATACTAGGTTAAGTACTTCTCTTTGCCTTTCTGTTCTTTTATAGTCTCCTCCACTTGTATATCTTATTCTAGAGTATCCAAGGGCTTGAACTCCATCTAAATGTTGTTTTCCAGGTTTTGTTACATGTGCTGAATTATTACCTGTAACTTCATTTATTTCATTTATATAATCATTTATATATTTTGTTTCTTCTTTTGTTATATCTATTTCTACTCCACCTACAGCATTAATTACATCTACAACAACTGCAAAATTGACTGTTACAAATTCTGATAAATTCAAGTCTAAGTTTGTATTAAGTGCACTTAGTGATGTTGCTGGTCCTTTTGAATAGGCATGTGTTATTTTATCAAATGATTTTCCTATTTTTAAATATGAATCTCTATATACTGATGCTATTTTTACCTTTTTATTATCTTGATTTATAGCGACTATCATTATAGTATCACTTAATGTTCCCTCATAACTGTTTTTCCTTGAGTCTACTCCATATAAAACTATATTTCTAAATCCAGTTGCTTCTTTAATGCCTTCATTTACCTCAATCTCATTTTTGTCTATTTTAATATTCTCTATTTTTCCAAATTTACTATATATAAATCCTACTGCTGCTCCTACTATTATTACTATTATAATAAACAATACTAATAATATCCTTAGTATTATACGTGCTTTAGTTTTCTTTTTCTTCTTCTTTTTTTTCTTACCACTATTGTTATTTCTTAATGATTTTGGTATATCTTCTTCATCCATATCTCCCATTCTCATTCGTTCTTTTGCCATAAAAAACCTCCTTAAGTGATAACATCCCTTTTTCTTAACTTTAATTATATTCCATATTTCTTCAAAAATCAACAAAAATGTATAAATTCATAATGTTTATATTTGTATAATCTCTATAATCATCATTAATACTAACTTTTTGGTTTTCTCACATTTTATTTGGCATTTTAATACCTAATAAATTTGCCCCATTTTTCAATACAATATTTACCATATATGTTAAATATAATCTTGCATTTGTTTTTTGTTCATCATCTGTTAAAATTTTATTATTATTATAGAAAGCACTATAATTTTTTGCAAGTTCTATTAAATATTTGCTAAGTAAATATGGTTCATTTTTTTCTGTAACATCTTTGAGTACTTCTTCAAAATTATAAATATTTTTTATAACCTCAATGCTGTCTTCATCTAACAATTCTTTTACTTCTATTTTCTCTATTTGTGGTATTTGTTTTGCACTTTCTAGAATACTCTTAGTTCTTACATAAATATATTGTATATATGGTCCTGTTTCTCCTTGGAAATTCAATATGGTATCCCAATCAAATATTTCATCTTTTATTCTGCTGTTTGATAAATCATTAAATATTATAGCTCCTATTCCTACTTTTTTTGCTATATCTTCTTTATCTTCTATATCAGGATTTTTTTCTTCTATTATTTTTCCTGCTCTTTGGATTGCCTCGTTAAGTAAGTCTTCTACTTTTATTACATTTCCCTCTCGTGTAGACATTTTTCCCGATTTTAAATGTACCATTCCATAAGATACATGTTCTAATCCATTTATATATTTTTCATCTATTCCAAGTAATTTTGCTACTTCAAATATTTGCTTGAAGTGTAGGTTTTGTTCATATGCTACAACATATAAACATTTATCAAAATCATATTCTCTTGTTCTATACAAAACTGCTGCTAAGTCACGTGTTGCATATATACTAGATCCATTTGATTTGCAAATCATACATGGTGACATATTCTTATCGCTTAAGTCAATTATTTTTGCACCTTGTGATTCTTCTAGTCTTCCTGATTTTTCTAATAAATCAATTATTTCTTGCATTTTGTCTGCATAGAATGCTTCTCCATTTAATGAATCAAATTTTACATCTAATAAATCATATATTTTATAAAATTCTTTTAAACTTAGTTCTTTTAATTTCTCCCATAATTTAACTTCATATTCTGCTTTTTCTTCTAATTTTTTAAAGTTATCTCTACAAAGTTCTAGAACTTCTTCATCTTCTTTACAAAGTTCATTAATTCTTACATATATGTCTGTTAAATCTTCTATTGGCTTTTCAAAACTGTATTCTTTTTCCCACCTTTTATAGCCTTCTATCATTTTGCCAAATTGCGTTCCATAATCTCCTAAATGATTTATTCCGAATTGTATTATATCCTAAATATTTATATGTATTATATAATGCATTTCCTATTAAAGTTGTTCTTAAATGTCCTATATGGAAAGGCTTAGCAATATTTGGAGAAGAGTATTCTACAATAATATTTTTTCCTCTTCCATATTCTGATTTTCCATATTGTTCATTTTTTATATTAAATTCTTCTATTACTGTTTTTGTTAGTTCTTCTTTTTTTATATAAAAATTTAGATATCCGATTTACAACTTCTGCTTTTTCTATAACACTAGATCTTAAATCTAATTTTTCCTTTATCTCATTTGCTATTATTTGTGGTGCTTTTTTTAGAGTTTTAGCAAGCCTAAAACATGGGAAAGCAAAGTCTCCCATGTTTTTTTCTCTTGGTGTTTCAATACCTTTTTCAATTTCAATATAATCTATATTGATTGCTTCTGCAATTTTTTGTGATATCTCTTTTTTTAAATTTATCATTTTTTAGTCCCCCAAAGAAATTCCTATGTTTCTAGCAGTTTTTACTAAGTCATCATCCATTGTTACTCTTCTTAAATTGCTTTCTTTGGTATTTCCTGAAACAGCACCTATTTCTTTGTTATCTCCTACAACATCTTCTAATGGTACACAATCTAATTTTCCATTTTTAAGTACTGTTAATACTCCAAATTTCCCTTCTAATGCTAGTTCCATTGCTTTTGACCCATATTTTGTTGAAAGTACTCTATCATATGCTGTTGGTGTTCCACCTCTTTGCATATATCCAAGTGTTGTATTTCTAGCTTCTAATCCTGTTAATTCTTGAAGTTCTGCTGCAACTTTTTCTCCAATTCCTCCAAGTTTTGTATTATCTACTCCTTTTCCATTATTTCTTACATTTTTTACTGATAATGTTCCTCCCTTTGGCACAGCTCCTTCTGCAACAACTACAAGACTAAATTTCTTCCCTTTTGACATTCTTTCTTTTATTTTATTTGCAACTTTTTCTAAATCAAATGGAATTTCTGGAATTAATGCTACATCTCCTCCTCCTGCTATTGCTGATTCTAATGCTATCCAACCTGCATATCTTCCCATAACTTCTAATACCATTATTCTATGATGTGTTTCTCCTGTTGAATGTAACCTATCTAATGCTTCTGTTGCAACTGATACTGCTGTATTATATCCAAATGTAATATCTGTACATGCAACGTCATTATCTATCGTTTTAGGTACTCCTATTACATTTAATCCTTTTTGATAAAAGTCTCTTGCAGATTTTTGTGTTCCATCTCCTCCTAATGTAAATATACAATCAAATCCGTCTTTTTTAGCATTTTCTATACATACATCTGATAAATCTACATATTCGTCTTGTCCTTTTCTTCTACTTTTATAATTAAATACATTTGCGTTTGTAGAAGATCCTATTATTGAACCACCTTTATATAAAATCCCTGAAGCATTTGAATATGAATCAAGTTCTATATAGTTATTTTCAAGTAGTCCATTGTATCCTTCTATTATTCCATAACATTTTACTCCGTGATTTTCTGCTGTTTTTACTATTCCTCTAATTACTGCATTAAATCCTGAAACATCTCCTCCATTTGCAAGTATTGCAACCTTTTCCATATTTACCTCCATTTGAACTAATATATAGCTCCTAAAAATAATATTTTTATTTATAATCTATTTATTACCTTTATATTATACCAATATTTTGCAGAAATACAAGTTTTTTTTATTTTTTCTTTTCAATAAGAAAAGTGGCTTCGCCACATGTGCATTTTGCTTCGCAAATATGCACAGT
>CANPCK010000039.1 GCA_947572545.1 uncultured Clostridium sp.
GATATAATACATATGTTATAGTAAAAAATATAATAACATTTTATAAAAATTAGATAGACAGAAAATAAGAAACATGATAAAATAATTATAATATTAAATATAAATGAAAGGAAAATAGCTATTAAAAGAATAAAAACTTTTAATAGCTATTTGTGAATAAAGATTATGAGAAAATGGTTTACAATAATTGTATTTGGATTAATGTTAATATTATGGAATAAAAATGTAGAAGCAGCATCTTTTAAAATAAGTGCCTCATCAACAAAAGTAAATCCTAATGGAAGCTTTACAGTTTCAGTAGGAGGAGATTGCATAGGAAGAGTTAATTTAAGTGTTACAAATGGTACACTTTCAACAAGTAGTGTTTGGGTAGAACAAAACTATCAAACAGTTAGTGTTAAAGCAGGAAATAGTGGAACTGTAACAGTTACAGCAACACCTGCAGTAGGTTTTTCAGATGCAGATGCAAATGAATATAAACCAGGAGCAAGAAGTGCTAAAGTTTCGATTATTGCTCCAAGTACTTCAACACCTTCAGACAAACCAACAACACAACCACCAAGCACCCAAAATCCTAATACTAAACCAAATAATTCGAATCAAAAGCCCCAAAACAATGTAACACAAAAGCCAAATACACAAGAAGTAGAAGAAAAATCTTCAAATAATTTACTAGCATCTTTAAATACAAGTGTTGGAACCTTAGAACCAGCTTTTGATGCAAATGTTGGAGAATATAATATAACATTACCTAGTGGTACACAAATGATTTCAATTAATGCAGAAACTGCAGATAATAAATCAAGAGTAGAAGGATTAGGAGAAACTAAACTTGAAGCAGGAGATAATACAATCACTATAAAAGTAATTGCTGAAGACAATTCAGAAAAGATATATACAATAAAAGCATATGTAGATGAAACACCACAAGTTTATCTTAAATATAGAGATAAAGAAATAGGAGTTGTTACAAATTTAAAAGATATTGCTATTCTAGAAGGTTTTAGTAAAAAAGAGCATAAAGCCAAAGAACACACAATTAGTATCTTTGATAATGAACACTTTTCTATAATCTATGGTATTGATGAAGAAAAAAATAAAAATTTTTATATTATTGATACAGAGAAAAATGAATGTATAAACAAAATTATACCTATAACAGTAGCCAATCGTAAATATTATTTCTTAGATACATATAAAGAAAAAGAAGGATTTGAAATATCAACAATAAAAATTGAAGAAAAAGAAATTGGAGTATACAAATTTAAAGAAGGTTTTGAGGATTATTATTTAGTAAATATAATAAATAATGAAGGAGAAATTAAAGAATATTTGTATGAAACTAAAGAAAAAACTCTGCAATTGTATACTAATAGTGCCCCAGTGAGCTATGAAAAATATGAAGAATTGATTAAAGAAACAAATACAAAAAATATAATAATAATAATTTCAATAGTATTCATAGTTATATATACTATTTGTTTAGTCATCCTAATTATAAAACTAAGAAAGGGAAAATCAGATGAAAAAGTGCATTAGTTTTTTATTAACAATTTTTATATGTTTTAACTTTATATTAACAACATATAGTTATACATATTTTGTTCAAGCAGTAGAAGAACAAGAAATTGAAACAAAAGAAGATATACAAAAAGATGAGCAAGAAATTATATCAGACTATAATAAAATATATGGAATAGAACCATTACAAACTAAGCAGATTTCATTAAATCAAGAAGCTAAATCAATTAAAAATATAGCAGTATTCATTAAGTTTAATGATAGTGATATAAATGTACAAAACCATATAGATGACCCAGAATGTATTAATAATGCTAAAACAATTTTTAATAGTGACGAATTATTTGAAATGGATACAGTAAAAGGAAAGATAAAAGTTCCATCATTCAAAAAATACTTTGAAATGCAAAGTTATGGAAAATTATCTATAACTACAGAAATCTTTCCTAATGTAAATGGAAAAGTAGTTGCATACAAAGATCCTCATCCAATAGGATATTATTTAAAGTATAGTGATACAAATACTATTGGATATAAAGATAAAGACGAATCATTAAAAAGAGAAACAGAATTAGTCAATAATGCTGTTAAACATGTTGCACAACAGATTGAAAATGAAGGAATAACAGGAAATGACATAGATTCTGGAAATGATGGAATTATAGATGCTATTTCATTTTTTGTAGAAGGACAAAACAATTTACCTAGTACTATTGCATGGAGTGACTTATTATGGTCACATAAGTTAGACAATACAGGAATTACAGAAAAAATATTAGGAAAAACAGTAATAGGATATAATTTTATTTATGTAGAAGATTATACAAAATCAGCTAGTGTATTTTCTTTAAATAGAGGTACTTATGGTACAATTATACACGAATTTGGACACACATTGGGATATATGGACTTATATAGATATGGAGCATCAGCAAATAGACCAGTTGGATTTTATGACATTATGGGAAACTCAATAGGTTCAAATCCACAAAATTTATTAACATATTTTATAACTGACTATCATGTTAACACAAATTGGCATAAACCATTATCTGTAATAAACAAAACTACTAATAATATTACTTTATATAAACCAGAATTTAAAGATGATAATGAAATGCGTGCAATCAAGATAGAACAAAATAAGAATAGTAAAGAATATTTTATTGTAGAATATCATGAAAAACAAAACACATATGATGATTATAGTGCAGATATGAGTGGAATAATTGTGTATCGTGTAAATGATCAATATAAATATTATGGAAATACATCACGGTGGAGAAAGAGACCATGTATTTGTATTTAGGCCTAATGAAAATATATTAGGAGAAGGAAAAGGAGAGCTAAATAAAGCAACTTTAATACTACTAGAACAACTTTAGGAAAAGAAATGCAAAAAGGAAATGACAAATTTGATAATGAAACAATTTATTATACAGATGGTAGCAATTCTGGAATAATTATTGAAGTTGTATCACAAACAGATAAATCTGTTACATTTAATGTAACATTTCCTAATGTTGAAGGAGATGGAACCAAAGACAATCCATATTTAATTTATGATGTAGATACATATTTATATTTAATGAAAATAGATACAAAAAATAAATACTACAAATTAATGAAAGATTTGGACTTCACAAGCATAAAGGATTATCCTAAAATTAGTTTTGAGGGGAACTTTAATGGAAATAATAAGACATTAAAAAACATTTCAGCTCGTGGTACAGGAATATTTTATAGTACAGGTGTCTATGATACAAAATCAACAATTGAAAATATAAATGTTGAGAATATAAATATAACTCCAGGAACAGGAGATTATCTTGGAGGATTTACATGTATTGCAGAAAATATAACTTTAAAAAATATCCACATAAAATCAGGCTCAGTAAAAAACATAACAGGAATAAATTCATTAAGTTCTACAGGAGGATTTGCAGGAAATGTAGATAATAGAACAACGATTGAAAACTGTTCATCATCTACTAATGTAGAATCAGAAAAAAATGTAGGAGGATTTATTGGAATAAATATGAATGCTACAATTAGAAATAGTTATACAAATGGAAAAGCAAGTGGGAAATCTAATGTAGGAGCATTCATAGGAGTACAATGTATTTCAGACACATCATACAATATACCAGAAAATGTATATTATGATTACACAAAAACTAAAATGTCAAATGCTGTTGGTGGATATGAAACTTACTCGCATAATTTAACAACATTACCTGCTAACTCTTTAGGAAAAGGAATTGTAGGAATATCAGTTTTAGAAGAAATAAATATAAATGGTGGGCAGGGAGTCGATTTTAATATAACAACAACCCCAAAAACAACACTTCTATTTTCAAAATCTGTAAGTGATTCCACAATTATTAAATATGTGAATAACCAAATACAAGGAATAAAAAATGGAACAGCTAAAATATATGCAGACTTAAAAGTAGGTACACAAACAATGAGAATGGAAAGCAGGGTAAATGTAAGGAATATAAATGTAGTACCACCAGTTATAAACATTACTGGAATAAGCCTTAATAAAACTAATATAACTCTTACAGAACAAGGAACAACTAGTTTAAGTGCAACAATAACTCCAACTAATCATACTATGGGAAAGACAATTAAATGGACATCAAGTAACTCAAATATTGTAAGTGTTGATAGTCAAGGAAGAATAACAGCAAAATTAGCAGGAACAGCTACTATAACAGCAACTACAGTAAATGGAAAGAGTGCAAAATGTATAGTAACAGTAAGAAAAAAAGAAAACCCTCCTGTTACTTCATCAGAACCAGAAGTGCTTAAACAATTAGGATTAACAAAAAAAGATAGCTATATAGTTGGGTTTAAATTAGGAAATAATGTTTCTGATATAAAGAAAGCTATTACAAGCAATCCTAATGTAACACTTGTAAGTATTAAAAATGCAGAAGGGCGTGAAGTTTCATCTGGAAATATAGCAACTAACATGAAAATTACATTAACAATAAATCAAAAACAATATAATTATACAGTAGTAGTCAAAGGAGATGTAAATGGAGATGGACTAATTTATGCAACAGACTATGTACGTATAAAAAATCATATAATGGGAAAGAAAAAACTAGAAGGAGCTTATTTAAAAGCAGCTGATATAAACAATGATAATAACATTTATGCAACAGACTATGTTAGAATTAAAAATTATATAATGGGAAAAGGGACAATAGAGCAAAAATAGTAAGATTATTGTCCTAGAATAATGAAAAGTAGATATGTAAAGAAAAATTTTATATATCTATTTTTTCATTGAATAGGAAAAATCGCAGATTTTTCTGAAACAACAAGGTTAAGTATCCTTAGTCTGTACATGTTTGCGAAGCAAAATGCACATGTGGACGTCGAAATCTTTGATTTCGTTAACGTCCAATTTTCTTATTATGAAAATGATTGAATATAAACAATAATGCTGATATAATGTGAATTATGGAGGAAAAAATGAAAAAAACAAGTATATTATTTATAACTTTAACAATAGTATGGATGATACTTATATTCTGTTTTTCAAATCAACCATCAGACGAATCTAAAAATACAAGCTCAGATGTTACTAGAAAAATAGTTAATATAATTTATCAAGATACACTATCAGAGCAAGAAAAAGAACTAAAAATAGAAAAAATAGATCCAATAATTAGGAAACTTGCACATTACACAATATACACTATTGGAGGAATCATAATTGGTCTAACACTAACAACATTTGAAATACAAACAAAAAAGAAAATACTAATAACACAAGCAATAGGAAGCATATATGCCATAACAGACGAGATACACCAATACTTTATTCCTGGGAGAAGCTGTCAAATAAAAGATATATTAATTGATTCATTTCGGAGTGTTTACAGGTATAATAATAATATTGCTTTTACTTAAACTTTGTAGTATAATAAAAAGCATATTAAAGAAAAAGAAAGGGGTATATCAGAATGATAAATATAACACTAAAAGATGGAAGCAAAAAAACAATTGAAGCAGGAATGACAGCATTAGAATTTGCAAAAACTATCAGTGAAGGACTAGCAAGAAATATGACAGCAGTGTTAATTGATGATAAAGTAGAAGATTTAAGGATAAAATTAGAAAAAGATTGTAAAATAGAAATATTGACGTTTGACAATAGTATAGAAGGGAAAAAAGCTTATTGGCATACAACTTCACACATAATGGCACAAGCTGTAAAAAGGCTATTTCCAAAAGTAAAACTTGCAATAGGACCAGCAATAGAAAATGGGTTCTATTATGATTTTGATACTGAAACCCCATTTTCAGATGAAGACAAGCAAAAGATAGAAGAAGAAATGAATAAAATAGTAAAAGAAAATATAGAAATAGAAAGATATTCACTTCTTAAAAATGAAGCAATAGCTTTCATGAAAGATGAGCCATATAAAGTAGAATTAATAGAAGAATTACCAGAAGGAGAAGAAATTTCGTTTTATAAACAAGGAGAATTTACAGACCTTTGTGCAGGACCACATTTACAAAGTACAGGAAAAGTAAATAAAATAAAAATATTATCTTCATCAGGAGCATATTGGCGTGGTAGTGAAAAAAATAAAATGCTACAAAGAATATATGCAATATCATTCCCTAAACAAAGTGAATTAGAAAAATACTTAAAAGAATTAGAAGAAGCAAAGCAAAGAGATCATAGAAAGATTGGAAAAGAATTAGATTTATTTATGACACATCCATTAGTAGGATCAGGACTTCCAATGTATTTACCAAATGGAGCGACAGTTAGAAGATTACTAGAGAGATATATACAAGATAAAGAAGCTAGAATGGGATATAGCCATGTTTATACACCATCAATGGCAAATGTAGATTTATATAAAACAAGTGGGCATTGGGAACATTACAAAGAAGACATGTTTCCAGTAATGAAAATGGAGAATGAAGAATTAGTATTAAGACCAATGAATTGCCCACACCATATGTTGATATATAAAAACAAGATGCATTCATATAGAGAACTACCAATAAGAATAGGAGAACTTGCACATGATTTCAGATATGAAGATAGTGGAAGTGTATGTGGATTAGAAAGAGTACGTGAGATGTGTCAAAATGATGCACATTTATTTGTAAGACCAGACCAAATAAAAGAAGAATTTGGAAAAGTTGTAGAATTAATACTTTCAGTATACAAAGATTTTGGATTTACAGATTACACATTTAGATTATCATTAAGAGACAAAAACAATAAAGAAAAATATTTTGATGATGATGAAATGTGGGAAATGGCAGAAACAGAATTAAGAAGTATATTAAAAGAAATGAACCTAGAATTTTATGAAGCAGAAGGAGAAGCAGCTTTCTATGGACCAAAATTAGATGTGCAAATAAAAACAGCAGTAGGACATGATGTAACAATATCAACATGTCAACTAGACTTCTTATTACCACAAAGATTTGAACTAGAATATATAGGAGAAGATGGAGCAGCACATAGACCAGTAGTTATCCATAGAGCAATACTAGGAACATTTGATAGATTTTTAGCATTCTTAATAGAAGAAACAAAAGGAGCATTCCCAATGTGGCTTGCACCAGTACAAGTAAAATTACTTCCTATATCAGATAATCAAATTGGATATTCTATGAAGATAAAGAATGAATTAGAAAAACTAGGAATAAGAATAGAATTAGACGATAGGAATGAAAAAATAGGGTATAAAATTAGAGAAGCACAGATGCAAAAAGTACCATATATGCTAGTAATAGGAGAAAAAGAAGTAGAAAATAATAATGTAAGCATACGTTCAAGAAAAGACGGAGATATAGGACAAATGAGTGTAGAAGAATTTAAGGACAAAATAAAAACAGAAATAGAAAATTTTGAAAAATAAAAAGTGAGGTAAAAATTATGATAGTAATAGGATCAGATCATGGAGGATTTAAGTTAAAAGAGGAAATCAAAAGATACTTTGAAGAAAAAGAGATAAAATATGAAGACAAAGGTACTTTTTCAGAAGAAAGTATCGACTATCCAAATATTGCAAAAGCAGTAGCAAAAGATGTATCAGACAAAAAAGCAGATATTGGAATACTTATATGTAGATCAGGAATAGGAATGTCAATGGTTGCAAATAAATTTAAAGAAGTAAGATGTGCTGTATGCTATCAAGAACAAACAGCCAAATTTTCAAGAATGCATAACAATGCAAATATGCTAGCATTAGGAGCAGACTACATAAGTACAAACGAAGCAATATGTATAATAAGACAATTTTTAGCAACAGAATTTGAAGGTGGAAGACATGAGGCAAGAGTTAATATTATTAGCGAAATCGAGAAAGAAAACATGAAATAATTTTGACGATAATAATTCTTGTCAAAATTATAATTCAGATAAGATTGATAAAATGAGTAAGCTAGCATTAGTTTGTTTCCTTTCAAAATTTAAACTACATATTCTAAAAAGGAGAAATTAATAAAAATGGAAAAAAAAGTTATATTAAGTGGTATACAGTCAACAGGAAATCTTACGCTTGGAAATTACTTAGGAGCTATAAATAATTGGAAAAAGATGCAAGAAGAATATGAATGCAATTATATGATAGCAAATTTACATACTCTAACAGTAAGAAATGACCCAGAAAAATTAAGAAATAATACCTTGAATTTACTTGCTTTATATTTAGCAGCAGGAATAGATCCTAAAAAAAGCAACATTTTTATTCAATCTCAAGTTCCAGCACATGCTGAACTAGCTTGGATACTTAACTGTTATACATATATGGGAGAACTTTCAAGAATGACACAATTTAAGGATAAATCAGCAAAACATGCAGATAATATAAATAGTGGATTATTTACATATCCAGTATTAATGGCAGCAGATATATTGTTATATCAAGCAGATTTAGTACCAGTAGGAGAAGATCAAAGACAACATTTAGAAATAGCAAGAGATATAGCAGAAAGATTTAACAATTTATATGGAGAAACATTTAAAATTCCAGAAGCATATATACCTAAAATTGCAGCACGTGTGATGGGTCTTCAAGATCCAACAAGCAAGATGAGCAAAAGTTCAACAATACCAAATGATAGTATTTTCTTAAACGATGAACCTGATGATATTATGAAAAAGATAAAAAAATCAGTTACAGACTCTGAAAATATAGTAAAATATGACGTAGAAAACAAACCAGGAATAAGTAACTTAATGTCAATATATAGAGCAATAACAGGACTTACTAATGAAGAAATCGAAAAAGAATTTGAAGGAAAAGGATATGGAGACTTCAAGAAATCAGTAGCAGAAAGCATAATAGAAGAATTAAGACCATTACAAGAAGAATACAAAAAGTTGATGAATAATCCTGACTATTTAGAAGAAATATATATATCAGGAGCAGAAAGAGCAGTTGATATTTCGCATTATACTATAGAAAAGGTATATAATAAGATTGGATTAATATATTAGAAAAGAGTTATGAAAAAGTAGCAAATATTGCTAAGTGAAATTTAGTGAATTAATATATAAGTTGAGATATTTTCACTTAATATACACATTTTGCAATACAAGATGAAGCTACTTTTCTAACGAGAAAGGATAAGAATGTTTACAGACTATGCAAAAATAATAATAAAATCAGGAGATGGAGGAAATGGAGCTATCACATTTAGAAGAGAAAAATATGTTGCAGCAGGAGGACCAGACGGAGGAGACGGAGGAAATGGCGGTAGTATCTATTTTGTAGTAGATCCAGATGCAAACACTCTTTTAGACTTTAGATATAAGAAGAAATTCAAGGCAGAAAATGGTCAAAACGGAAGTGGCAATCATTGCTATGGTAAGTCAGGACAAGACCTATATGTAAAAGTGCCAAGAGGAACAGTAGTAAAAGATGTAAAAACAGGTAAGATACTTGCAGATTTATCAGAAGAAAAACAAAAAGAATTAATACTTCCAGGAGGTAGAGGGGGAAAAGGAAATTCACACTTTGCGACTTCTACAAGACAAGCTCCAAGATTTGCACAAGATGGAGAAAAGGGAATAGAATTAGAAATAATATTAGAATTAAAGCTGTTAGCAGATGTTGGACTAATAGGATTTCCAAATGTAGGAAAATCAACATTTCTTTCAATAGTAACATCAGCAACACCTAAAATTGCAGACTATCATTTTACAACAATAATACCAAACCTTGGAGTTGCAAAAACACAATATGGAGATAGTTTTGTAATAGCAGATATACCAGGAATAATAGAAGGAGCAAGTAATGGAGTAGGACTTGGGATACAATTTTTACGTCATATAGAAAGAACAAGACTATTATTACACTTTATAGATGTATCAGGACAAGAAGGAAGAAATCCAGTAGAAGATTTTTATATAATTCAAGAAGAATTAAAAAGATATAATAAAAAGCTAAGTAAAAGAAAACAAATAATAGTTGCAAACAAGATAGACGTAATGCAAGATAATAAATTATATGAAGAACTAGAAAAAATTGCTAAAAAAGAAAATATGGAAATATTTAAAATATCTGCAGCATCAAGACAAGGGATAGAAGATCTTATGAAGTATATTGCAGAAGAACTTAAAAAATTACCTAAAGAAGATTTAATAGAAGTGGAAGATAAAATAGTATATACACTAAAAGAAGATGAAGAAAATCCTTTTGAAATAGAAGTAAAAGGACATGACTTTATTGTGACAGGACCTGCAATAGAAAGACTTATGAGAAAAGTAAATATACAAGATAGAGAGTCAATGTATTATTTACAAAAAAATATAGCATCAATTGGAGTAGAAAATGAATTACGAAAATTGGGAATAAAAGAAGGAGACACAGTAAAGATATTAGATTGGGAATTTGAATGGTATAATTAAAAAAAGCGCTTCAGCGCTTTTTTTATTGAATAGGAAAAATCAACTTTTTTGTTGATAGCTTGCGGGTTAACAAGCGTAAACAACAAAAAAATCATTAGAATTCCTATTCAACAAGGTTAAGTTTCCTTAGGCTGTGCATATTTGCAAAGCAAAATGCACATGTGGCGAAGCCACTTTTCTTATTAATTTTAGAAGAAGGGGCAGGCGATAGATGCCTGCCCCTTCCAAAAGGATTTTGCTGCTTTTCACGCTTTAAAGCGGTTAGGTGAATTCCCAAATTACCATCCGGTGGGGATGATAAAACGGTGCCATTTTACGGCACATTTTGACAACGTACTCAGTGACCTTTTCGGTCAAAGAGTTCTTTGATCTCCCGAACACGTACTCGGAGTAAGAGGTAAACGTAGGAGAAGGGTCCAACTTCTTTGTTGCGATGATCAGAGACTTTTCGGGGGTATTGGTCAAGAGCAGATTCAAGAATGCTCTTCCCTCGATTGCGTTGTCGAAGCAATGAACTTTACCCGCATAGACTCTCAAAGTAGTTGTGCGAAGAATTTCTTGAATTGAGGAGTCCATAATGGTTGAGCCATCGCCGTTGAAGATCAGCAGATCAGCAACACCGGTCCAGTAGTCGCTGATGATAGTACGCACTTCGAAAGGAAGCTCATACCAGCTGGTGGTTCCGTCAATGGATCTGACATGAGAACCAGTTGTAGGAACATGGATGCGGTATTCCCGATCAGCAATCCGAAAGTCCACCTCCAGAACGGGACCGCGGGAACGCATAACGGCCTTTACGTCAGAGACTTCGGGCGCGTTATCGCCGAGCACTTTGCTCAGACGGTTGTTGATTTCGTCCACCATGGGTTGTGGTGGAGACATCAAGCAGCTAGCGTGTTTCATCATAATGAAACAACTCCTTTATAGTTACTATAAAGCCGGATAGACTTTACGTAAATTTATTATACCATATTATTAACATAAAATCAAATTTTTCTATTTACAATAGAAAAAACGTATGTTATAATAAATAACATACGTTACCTAACATTAGTTAGGAGAAAGGAAGAAAAATGCCCAAAAAACAACAGTTTACTAAGGAAGACGTGATGAATACTGCATTCGAAATAGTCAAAAATCAAGGATTTGAAGGACTAAATGCCAGAAAAATAGCTAAAGAATTAAATTCATCTGTACATCCAATATTTAATCATTACAATAATATGGAAGAATTAAATAAAGCTATTTATGAAAAAATGAAAAACATATATCATGAATATATGTTAAGAGGGATTGATAAAGAAAATCCATATAAAGGTACAGGAATGTCATATATTAAATTTGCAAAAGACTATCCAGAATTTTTTAAATTAATGTTCATGGGAAAAACAAATTTGAATGCTGAAAATTTTATGATGTCAGATGAGATAAGTGATGAAATTATTAAAGCAGGACAAAAACTGACAGGTTTTTCTTATGAAGAACAGAAAAGATTTCATGTAAAAGTATGGATATTTACACATGGAATTGCAAGTTTAATAGCAACGAAAACAGTTGATTTTACAGAAAATGAAATAGACAACATATTACAAACAACAGTTAGACAGATGGTATTAGGAAAGAAGTTTGAAGAGAAGAAAGGGAGAAAAGAATAAATGAATAATGTTATAGAAGTAAAAAACTTAACTAAGGAATATAAAGAATTAAAGGCAATAGATGATTTATCATTTGAAGTTCATCAAGGAGAGATACTAGGCTTACTTCGGGCCAAATGGAAGTGGTAAATCAACAACAATTAATTGTATATTATCTTTATTAAAATTTAGTAAAGGAAGTATAAAAATATTTGGAAAAGAAATGAAACCAGATTCTTATGAAATAAAAAGAGAATTGGGAGTTATATTTCAAGAAGTAGCTGTATTTGAAGAATTAACAGTATATGAAAATATAGATTATTTTTGTGGACTTTATGTAAAAGACAAAGAAACTAGAAAAAAATATATAGAAGATGCAATAGAACTAGTTGGATTAGAAGAATTTAGAAAATTTTATCCAAAGCAATTGTCAGGAGGACTTTTAAGAAGACTAAATATAGCATGTGGGATTGCACATAAGCCAAAATTAATTTTCTTAGATGAACCAACAGTTGCAGTTGATCCACAAAGTAGAAACAATATATTAGATGGTATAGAAAAGTTAAGAAATGCAGGAGCAACAATAGTATATACTACTCATTATATGGAGGAAGTAGAAATACTTTGTGACAGAATAATAATACTTGATAAAGGAAAAGTAATAGCAGAAGGTACAGCAGATGAATTAAAAGCAAGAGCAAGTATAGAAGAAAAAGTTACAGTAGAAATAAAAAATAAAGAAAATATAAATGTAGAAAAAATTAAAGAATTAAAGAACATAGAGATGGTAACATTGGATAATAGTAATTTAATAATTAACTATAAAAAAGGAGAAAACAACTTAGGAGAATTAATTGACTATTTAAAAAAAGAAAATATAGGATATGACAAAATTTATTCAGAAAGACCAACACTTAATGATGTATTTCTAGAATTGACAGGAAAGGAGCTTAGAGATTAATGTTTATACATAATTTTAAGTATACCTTAAAAGTACTTTTTGGAAATAAGATATTAATATTTTGGACATTTGCATTTCCGATAATAATGGCAACGCTTTTTAATCTCGCATTTTCAGATATAGAAAACAGCGAGAAATTAGACATAATAAATATTGCTATAATAGAAAATGAAGACTTTAAAGAAAATGAACCATTGAAAGAATCTTTTAAAACACTAAGTGATGAAAATAAC
>CANPCK010000040.1 GCA_947572545.1 uncultured Clostridium sp.
GTTAACCCGCAAGCTATCAACAAAAAAGTTGATTTTTCCTATTCAATAAAAAAATAAGGAACTCTTATAAGTTCCTATTTTTATGTATCTTTTATTTTATATATAGAAAATTGAGAGTACTACTGCAAGAACTGCAAAAGCAATCCCTAACATTATTGTCCATCTTTTCATTCTTCCTTCTTTGGTTCTACCTTTATTTTGATTGTAGAAATTATTTGAGCTTGAACCTGTAACTGTCGAAGTAACTCCTGAACTTTCTTTGGACTGAATTAATGATAATATTATTAATGCTACTGCTACTACTACATATACTACCATTAATATGTTCTTTATAATTTCCATTTAGCCTTATCATTCCTTTCTTAAAAGAAAAACATTCTTATGTTTTCCTAATATGCAATTTTAATTTTAACATATTTATTATTTAATTGCAATTATTTTATAAAATTTTTTTTATTACTTTTAGAAATTACTATTAGTTCTAGTATTTTTCTGAAGTAACAAGGTTGAGTTTCCTTAGTCTGTATATATTTGAGAAACAAAATCTGAAAGTTGGGTAAACTACCTTTCTTATACTTCTAATTTATGATATATTTTTTTACCTTTTTTTATTATTGCATGCCCTTCTGTGAAATCCTTTTCTGATAAATTATAGTTAATATCTAAAATTTTTTCTTCATTTAATGTAATTCCACCTTGCTCTATTAGTTTTCTTGCTTGTCCTTTTGAAGGTGCAATTCCTGTAGCTACTATTGCATCTACTAAAGATATATTTTTATTCTCTATTTTAGTTGTAGGCATATTATCTAAGTTTCCATTTCCTTCAAACAATGCCTTTGCTGTTTCTTCTGCTTTTTTAGCTTCTTCTTCTCCATGAATTAATTTTGTTATTTCATAAGCTGCTATTTTTTTTGCTTCGTTTATTTTTTCATCTTTCAATGCTACTAATTTTTCTACTTCTTCATCTGGTAAGAATGTTAAAAGCTTTAAAACCTTTTCAACTTCTGTATCTCCTATATTTCTCCAATATTGATAAAATTCATAAGGTGATGTTTTATCTGGATTTAACCATAAAGCACCTTTTGCTGTTTTTCCCATTTTCTTTCCATCTGCTGTTGTAAGTAGTTTAAATGTTAAACCATAAGAGTCTTCTGAACCTACTTTTCTAATTAGTTCAACTCCTCCTATGATATTTGACCATTGGTCATTTCCACCTATTTGCATTTTACAATCATAATTATCATGTAGATATAAAAAGTCATAACTTTGTAGTAACATATATCCCATTTCAAAAAATGTAAGTCCTGTTTCAAGTCTTGCTTTATAGCATTCTGCTGCAAGCATTCTATTTACTGAAAATAAAGTTCCTATTCTTTTCATAAAGTCTATGTAGTTTAATTCTAATAGCCAATCTGCATTATTTACAATTATTGCTGCATTTTCTCCCTCAAATGATACAAATCTTTCTGCTTGTTTCTTTATGCAAGCTACATTATGATCTAATTGTTCTCTTGTAAGCATTTGTCTCATATCTGTTCTTCCTGAAGGGTCTCCTATTGTTGCAGTTCCACCTCCCATTAGAATTATTGGTCTATGTCCTGATTTTTGAAGTCTTGCTGCTACCATTAATGCAACAAAGTGTCCAATATGCATACTATCTGCTGTTGGGTCTATTCCGATATAAAATCTAACACTTTCCTTTTGAAATAGTTCTTTCATTTCTTTTTCATGTGTTAATTGTTCTATATAGCCTCTTTCTTCTAGTTCTTTTATTATATCTTTCATTTTCATTCCCCCTTAACATATAGTTTACTTTATGATTTGCACATTTTACCACATTTTGCTTCAAAAGTAAAGGGGTACATATAAATTTACTCTGCTCTAATTTTTTACTTGCACTTTTTTTCTTATTATGATATTATAATTTTATAAACTACATGTATGGAGGTTATTAATATGGGACAAAATAAGAAAGATATAAAGATTGTTTCTGGTAATGGAGAAAATTTAGATATTTCTGCTGTGTCTAGCCATATTCCTCCTACTAAACCTAGAATTAATAAAAATACTAAAAAAATCGTAATTCCAAATGTAAAAACTAAAGATAAAGAATAATTTTATATAAATATTATTTTATGCATAGATATTTTCTAAAATTTATAATAAATATATTGACAAACATCTAATATTTTTATATAATAGTGTATAGTTTTTTTGGCGAAGTAGCTCAGTTGGCTAGAGCATCCGGTTCATACCCGGCAGGTCGAGAGTTCGAATCTCCCCTTCGCTACCAAAAAGATACTTCGGTATTTTTTCTGTAAGAGCGCGTAGTTCAACAGTAGAAGATAATTTTTTTGACACAGAAATGTTGCATAAAGGGTGCACACTTACGTAACGTTATATCTTTGTCATAAAAAAAGAGTTATCTCTGGTAGAATGCCTGATTGTCAATCAGGAGCTTGGAGGTTCAAATCCTCTCGCGCTCGCCAAAAGCCCTCATTGTGAGGGCTTTTTATTTTGGTTCTTAGTTTTTTATACATAAAATATTTGAAGTTTTTTCTACCACTTTTTCTCCACTAAACTAATCGTATATTTGTATCCATGATATTTTATCTCAAAACTATCTTGTTTAATTATTTCTATATTCTCTTCCCCAAATGTATCAGCAAATTCATCATAAAGCCAATAATTATCAGAGCTTACAAGCCAAATCCTACCTTTATAGTCTTTTAATGGCTCTAAGTCATTTATTGTTAGCATATCTTTTCCAAATGCCTTATATGCTTCTTCTACATGCCACTGTTCTTTATCATAGAAGCAGTTAGGAACGTCTATTAGTTGCATACTTATCACAAATCCGCTTCCCCTATTATCAAATAGTATCATGTCTCCTTCTTTTAAGTCCTTTTCTATATATTCAAGTGGTTTTGGATTTGAAATATCATAATTCATATTAATTAAGCTACAATTTATAGCAATTGACATAACTACAATAATTGTTCCTATTGCAATTGTTAGAATTTTTTTCCCACCTTTTGCTATAAAAAATGCTAGGAAAAATATAAATAAACCTGTTAAATTTAGGAAATATCTTGCGTATAATATTGGCTTTTTTATAGATATAATTAATATGCTAAACATTACTAAAAAATATATAGATATTGCTAAGATACCTGACTTATTGCTAATTTCGTCTTTTCCTTTAACTTTTGCAATAATTGCATTTGCTAAACAATATATTGTGTAAGTAGATATAATACTTGCAAAAATAATAGCTATTGTTTTGCTAACAAATTGAACGTCTAATACTCCTGTAAATTGGAATATATATATTTGCAAAAATATCTCTGGAGAAGGCTTTGGTATCCAAAATCCATTTGATAATCCTTTTAATTGATTAACTACTGCTACTAAAAACCATGGTAAATATAGTAAAATTTGCATAACTGCGGCTATTATAAAACATTTTAAATCTATTCCAAATATCTTATTTTCTTTGTTCTCTTTATTGTTTTTTATTACTTTTACTATTAGATATATAAATAATATCACATTTACTATACCTGCTGTTGCAAGTCCATAATAATGTGTATAACATGATGCCAAACTAAAAATTGTAAATAAAATCCAATTTTTTATTTTCTTTTTATCTGTTTCCTGATTACTTGATACTTGCCTATAAATCCTATATGCATAAATAGTCATAAGACTCACAAAAAGCATTGCCCATGTGTACATTCTTATTTCTCCAGCATACACTAAATTAATTGGTAAAAATAATACTAAAAATGAGAATAAAAATCCTACCTTTTCTCCAAATTCTCTTTTTATATGTGTATATCCCAAAACACTTAAAATCGCTACTGGTATCATAGATATAAGACGGTATATATAGATGTTTGAGCCAAACATTAAATAAAAAATATGTAATATCCAATAATATAATACTGGATGTACATCACTACTTCCTATCTTCCAAATATCTTGAAAACTTTTACTTGCAATTCCTACTGTATAACTTTCATCAAACCATAAATTTTCGTGAAAAATAGGAATACTTATAAATATTATACCTAATATTATTATTGCAATATGTAAGTGTTTTGTTTTAATCTTTTCTTTCATATTTCCCCTTTCTGGGTTTTTTAGTCTGCTCCCAAAATTACCCAAAAAACAGCACATTTTCTTTATTTAAAAGTAATGTGCTGTTTTCATACTACATTCTCTATTCTCTTTCTCTATCTTCTTTTTGTACTTCTTGTTTTGTATTTTCTGCAACTTCCTTTGTTTGAACTGTTGCTTTATCTGCTGTAACAATTATATTTTGAGAGAAAGATGTTCCGCCAGATGAAGAATTTTTACGTTTTTTTCTTTTTGTTATAAAATATTCTGGAATTATATTTGCTATTACCTTATATGCTTCTTTAAATGCATTTTTCCTATTTTCATCTTTATCTGCTGCAATAATGTCTTCTGGTTCTTCTACTGTTAAATCATATGTTAGCAAATTTTCTTTTCTTCTTTTTTTATTATTTTTTTCTGACATTCCTCTTTTCCCTTTCTTAAAAAACTAATTCATATAATCTCTAAGTTTCTTACTACGGCTTGGATGTCTAAGTTTTCTCAAAGCTTTTGCTTCTATTTGTCTTATTCTCTCTCTTGTTACTTCGAATTCTTTTCCTACTTCTTCTAAAGTTCTTGCTTTGCCATCTTCTAATCCAAATCTTAGTTTTAGAACCTTTGCTTCTCTTGGTGTTAATGTATTCATTACCTCTTCTAATTGTTCTTTTAGTAGTGTATATGCTGCTGAATCTTGTGGTGCTGGAGAATCATCATCTTGGATAAAGTCTCCTAAATGACTGTCATCTTCTTCTCCTATTGGTGTTTCTAAAGATACTGGGTCTTGTGCTATTTTTTGAATTTCCATTACTTTTTCTATTGGCATTTCAAGTTCTTCTGATAATTCTTCAGGGGTAGGCTCACGTCCTAACCTTTGAAGTAAATGTCTTGATGTACGTATTAACTTATTTATAGTTTCTACCATATGAACTGGTATTCTTATTGTTCTTGCTTGATCCGCTATTGCTCTAGTTATAGCTTGTCTTATCCACCATGTAGCATAAGTACTAAACTTAAATCCCTTAGAATAGTCAAACTTATCTACTGCTTTGATTAGTCCCATATTTCCTTCTTGTATCAGATCTAAGAACAACATACCTCTTCCTAAATATTTTTTTGCTATACTTACTACTAATCTTAGATTAGATTCTGCAAGTTTTTGTTTTGCTTCTTCGTCTCCTTCAATTATTCTTTGAGCTAATTCTAGTTCTTCATCATATGTAAGAAGTGGTATTCTTCCTATTTCTCTTAAATACATTCTTACTGGGTCGTCTATATTTATTCCATCAAAATCAGTAATGCTAGCATCACTAACATCAATTTCTTCAATATTTTCTAGCTCGTCAATATCAGGTTCAACATCTTCAAAGTCATCCTTTAATAAATCTACTCCTATCTGTTCAAATGCATCAAATACTTTATCTATTTCTTCTGGATTTACATCTTCTAGTTCTGATGCAAGTTCTCCATAAGTAATACTTCCCTTCTCTTTAGCTTTTGTCAATATCTTATTTACTTTGTCTTTTTCTGACATTGTTTCTTCTTGCTTTTTTTCTGTAAGATTGCCTTCTTGTTTTTCTTCTTTGGATGTATTACTTTTTTCTTTTTTCTCTATTGCTTTTTCTTCTTTTGCTTTTTTAGTTTTCTTTACTTCTTTTTTTTCTTCATCCATTTGCAACTTTGACCTCCTTATTTTATACTTACTAACTTTTTGCTTATTTCTTTTAGTCTGTTTTCTATTTGTGTAGTTTCTTCTTTGCTTATGTTTCCAGATACTAATTTTTTAAGTATTTGACTTTTTTCTTCTAAAAGTTTTTCTTTTAGAAATTTATTTACTAAGTCATCTATAGCTTTGTCTACATCTGATATATCTAATTCTTTTGACATTATGTATGTTATATGACTTACAAGTTCGTCATCTTTTTCAAATAGTCCAATTATATTACTAATATCCCCTTTTTCTAATTCTTCATACAAAACTTCTGTAATTTTTCTATTTTTTTCGTCTTTAAAGTCATTTGGGTTAATATAATTTTTTATTTTTTGATATACATTCTGCCCTTCATTTATGAGTAACAATATTATCCAGTTTTCTTTTAATATACTACTATTATCAGTTTCTTTCTTGGATTTTATTTCTATTGGCTTTATGCTAGCTTGCCTTTCTAGTGTCTTTGTCCCTACTGAGTTAGAATATGCTAATTTATTAAGTTGCGCATAAATAGCTTCTTGTGATATTTTATATTGTTCTGATATTTTGTCTATGTATATTTCTTTTTCTATTTTGTTGTCTACTCTTAGTATAATGTTGCTTACTTCATTTAAAAATTTTATTTTGTCATTTACTTGTTTTAAATCTAAGTCTTTTTGTAAATTCTTTACCTTAAATTCTACAAGTGAAATTGCATTTTGAACATATAAATTGAATTTTCCACTTCCATATTTTATAACAAATTCATCTGGATCCTTTGCTCCTTCTAATTGCAAAATTCTTATATCAAAACCTATATTTTGCAAAATCTCTAGTCCTCTCATTGTAGCACCTTGTCCTGCTGCATCTGAATCATAACCTATTATTATTTTTGATTTGTATCTTTTTAATAATCTTCCTTGTTTTTCTGTGAGTGCTGTTCCAAGTGATGCTACTGCATTGTCAATTCCTCTTTGATGAAGCGATACTGCATCCATATATCCCTCTACCATTATCAAAAAGTCTTTTTCCGTCTTTTTTGCAACATCTAATGCGTAAAGGTTCCTTCCTTTGTTATAGCAAATTGTATCTGGTGAGTTTATATATTTGGGTTTAGAATCATCTAATGCTCTCCCTCCAAATGCAATTACTCTATCTTTTACGTCTTTTATTGGAAACATTAACCTTTTTTTGAAAGCGTCATTTGGCATTCCATTTTTAGAAATTAGGACTAGTTTTGATTCAAATATCTCTTCATCTCCAAATCCTTGTTGTTTTAATTCTTTATATAAGTCATCAAAGTTTCCTGAATATCCTATTTGAAATTTCTTTAAAGTTGCATTATCTAATTTTCTACTTTTAACATAGTCTTGCGCAGCTTTTGCAGTTGACTTATATAAGTTTTCATGAAAAAATGTTGCTGCTGCTTCATTTACTTTATATACCTTTTCTTTTAATATCATAGCTTTTTGTTCTTCTTCTGATGCTTCAAGTTTAGGCAATGATATATGTGCTTTATCTGCTAAAATCTCTAATGCTTCTTTAAATTCTATGTTCTCTATTTTTTTTAGGAAACCTATTGCATCTCCTCCTGCTCCACAACCAAAGCAATGAAATATCTGCTTTGTTTCTGAAACTGAAAATGATGGAGATTTCTCATTATGGAATGGGCATAAGCCAAAATAGTTTCTTCCTTTTCTCTTAAGTGCAACATATTGTGAAATTATTTCTACTATATCTGTATTTGCTTTGATTTCTTCGATTAATCCACTATCATATCGCACCATTAAAATTCCCTTCCTTCAATTTTCAATATTATATTATTCGACACATAATTGTTAAATCCTTCCAACATTATGTCGATTAATTAAATAATTTGAAAAAAGTTGTATTTATTTTATTAAAATGATGTAAGAAAACTAGCTTCACCACATGTGCATTTTGCTTCGCAATTGTGCACAGACTAAGGATACTTAACCTTGTTGTTTCTGAAAAATCTGCGATTTTTCAGAAACAATAAAAAAAGTCTCAGTTACATCTTTTCTATAAGATTTTGCTAAGACTCTTTTTATTTTATATTTCTATTTTTTTGTAATTGAGTATGTGTTTTCTTCTATTCCACCTTCTGTTTCAACTATTGTGACTTTTGAAAGGTCAATTTCAACTACAGGACGGACTGCATTGTCACGAGGAACTGCACTACCGCCCGAAGTATACAAAGTATTGGCTGTCAACTTTCCTCCATCTATACGGAATATATCAAAAAGTGCTAATCCGCCTAAGTACACACAACGGGAACCAATCCAGTATGAAGTGTGATTGACTGTTCCTGTAGTGCTACTTGCTTGAGGATTTGTTAGTAGAGCATTATACAATTCTTGTGTTGCATAATTTGCTATATTATATTCATAACATGACACATATCCTGTTGAGCTTCCACTTACATATCCACTATACCAACTACTCTGCTTACTTCTTTCTAATGATCCCCCTCCTGATTTACTTGGTTCTTGTTCATATATTGTTGGGTAATATCTATTATCCTCTGCTGTTACCATATTAGCTCCTGACACTCCATAATTATAACTTGGATACACTGCTTTCCTTTGTTCTGGTGTTGTCATATTTGTTACTTTATCTATATCTTCTTGGTTTATACTTCTTGCTACTACTGCTCCATCCCCATATGTTGTACTATTTCCAAATGCTTGTGCACATGCATCATTTAGTATTTTTATTCCATTGTTATATCCTTCTATTCCTGATAATACTATATTTCCTGCTAATGTTTCTGATATTATTAATAGCTTATCTCCTTCTACTCCCCATATTCTCCATTTCATATCATTATTTGCTGAAAATATTTGATTTGATCCTGTTCCTGAATATGTTCCATTTACTGTATAATCACTCCCTGCTGGTTGATAATCTATATATTTTCCTATATTTTCTGTTTTTGCTAATTCATCTTTTATATTTTCATCTGGCTTTGGATCTGTTCCTTCACTTGGCCCTGTATCTCCACCTGTTATTCCAATCTCTTTAATAGTATTTATTGCACTTTCTATTAATTCTTCTGTTCCTTCCATTACTTTATTTTCATTTATTCCCTCTGTTGCATATTTTTGTGCTCCTTCTATTGCATAGTCTATTATCTTTGATTTATATGCTGCACTTATACTTACTGCTGATAATATTACTAATATTATTATTGTTATTATCAATGCTACTAGAGTTACACCTTTTTCAGTTTTATAATCATTTAATTTAGTTTTTCCTTTGTTTCTCATTTGTTCCTCCATTATTTATATCTTAATCTTAAGTAGTTTATACTTTATTGTGTTCTTTATATACATTTATCTTACCATTTTACCATATTGTTGTCAATATATTTTAGATTATTACAGAGTGATTTCATCAAATATAAAAAAATGTAATAAATAAAAAGTAAGTACATACCTAAATTTACTAAATACTTACTTTATTAAATTTGTTTTTGTAAATTATACAAAAAAACAGAGAACCAGCTTTTTATTGCCAGCCCTCTTTTTTGGTGCTAATTTTAGACTTTTAGATTTTAGGAATTTATTGTGTTAACTTCAACCCTAATTCATTTTTATTTTTTTGCTATTGAGTATGCATTTGATGCTGTTCCGTCTCCTGTTTCTCCAATTGTTATTGCATCTAAGTTGACTTCGATTATGGGGCGTACTGCAGGAACTGGGACATTATATCCGTTATCAGAATTATACAATGCATAGGCGTTCACGTTACCATTCTCAACACAGAACACATCAAAAAGCGCATAGCTATTGTTGATAGTGACGCAACGTGAAGCAACCCAGTATGCAATATGATTGTCTTCACCTGTAGTACTAGCAGCTGTTGGATTCGTTAGCAATGCATCATATATTGTCTGCGTTGCATAGCTTGTTATATTATAGCTATAATATGAATAATATCCTATTGAACTTCCAGTCATATTTCCACTACACCAACTACTCTGCTCGCTTCTTTCTAATGTTCCTCCTCCTGATTTACTTGGTTCTTGTTCATATATCTTTGGATAATAGCTATTATTACTTGGTGTTGTCATACTTGCTCCTGATACTCCATAATTATAACTTGGCCACACTGCTTTTCTTTGTTCTGGTGTTGTCATATTTGTTACTTTATCTATATCTTCTTGATTTATGCTTCTTACCTTGATTGCACTTCCATAGCTACTATTTCCAAATGCAGTACTACATGCATCATTTAATATTTTCACTGCATTGTTATATCCTGCTGCTCCTTTTAATTTTATATTTCCTGCCAAAGTTTCTGATATTAGTAATAGCTTATTTCCTTCTACTCCCCATATTCTCCATTTCATATTGTTATTTGCTGAAAATGTTTGATTTGATCCTGCTTCTGTATATGCTTTATCTATTGTATAGTTACTTCCTTCTGATTTATATTCTATATATTTTCCTATATTCTCTACTTTTTCTAATTCTTCTGCTGTCTTTCCTACTTCTGGATCTGGATCTGGAGTAGGATTTGGGTTAGGGATCTCTCCTCCTGTTACTCCCATTTCTTTAATTGTACTTATTGCACTTTCTATTAGCTGTTCTGTTCCTTCAATTACTTTGTTTTCGTTTATTCCTTCTGCTGCATATTTTTGTGCACCCTCAATTGCATAGTCTACTATCTTTGATTTATATATTACTCCTATACTTACTGCTGATAGTATTACTAGAATTATTATTGTTATTATTAGTGCTACTAAGGTTATTCCTTTTTCACTTTTATAAGCTTTTAATTTACTTTCTTGTTTGTTTTTCATTTGTTCCTCCATGATTTTCTCTTATCCTAAAAGATTTTTTGGATTGTGTTATATTTCTTATATATAAAAGTCAATTATTATGTTATACATTTATCTTACTATTTTACCATATTGTTGTCAATATATTTTAGATTACTAAGAGTGATTTCATCAAATATAAAAAAATGTAATAAATAAAAAGTAAATACATACCTAAATTTACTAAATACCTACTTTATTAAATTTATTTTTGTAAATTATATACCAAAACAGAGAGCCAGCTTTTTATTGCCAGCCCTCTGTTTTGTTGCTAAATTTAGACTTTTAGCTTTTAGGGATAATCTTTTTCTACAGTTGACTTATGTCTTTCAATCGTTGCCCTTCATCAGTTGAAGTTTTACTTGTTCAGGCAAATCCACGGTCTTTCCTTAGATCCATCGCGCCCTTCTCTCTCCAGAATCAGCTCAGATTTCGGAACAGCCTCAGGGCGTACCATGCAGCTACGACTCCACGCATCGCCGTCGGAGTCATGCAGTGTGTGGAAGCTAATGCCCCTTTCCCCTATAAAGAACATTCCGAAATATGCATAGTCACCTTTATGCCCATTGTATCGGCCAGCGATCCAGTAAGGTGTTCTCGCTTCCAGTTCCTCATATTTCCTTCCCTCTTGATATGCTTCTTCAATAACAGAAGGAAAATAGAGCTTTTCTGATAAGCCACATGATTTGGACGTTTCAAAGACATTGGGCATATCATAGAGTTCTCTGCCCAGCCGATTCATTGAGTCAGATCCATGTATGCTTCCATCTCTACCGTAGAGAATAAGCTTTTTGGGGATGGTTTCTCCCAGCAGCTTAAATTCTGCATTCATCTGCCACAGGTGTCCTTCCCCGGCGTCCAAAGTGAATACTTGTTTCTCTTTGGTTCCTGTCTCGCGTCCGCTGAGATTAACTTGCCTATTCTTAGGCGCTGTCGTCACAAAGTAATGACTAGGAAGAATGATGCCAGCTTGTCTCGCATCTTCAAAGCTTATTGTGTTTGACATTTCTTTTGCTCCTTTTCAAATTGTTGTTACCTATTACTGTCTTTTGAGCTCACTCCTTTTCTAGTTGATTGACATAGTTCTCTCTAAATACATTTCCCCTTTCTTTGTCTTACCAATAAATTAGTATAGACATATAGATTTTGAACCAGTTGTTATTATATCAGTTTTTTATGTTAATTTCAAGTTCTAATTCAGGAATATGTAATTTTTTTCACTTGAGAATTATGTAGATTACAATATTTTAAGCTTCGAGTTATAATTTGATTTAAAATTGTAAAAACCTTCAAAGTTATTAAATCTGAGCTTGATATCTCTTGCTTATAATGTCTCATATAATACCAAAACAGAGAGCCAGCTTTTTATTGCCAGCCCTCTGTTTTGTTGCTAAATTTAGACTTTTAGCTTTTAGGGATAATCTTTTTCTACAGTTGACTTATGTCTTTCAATCGTTGCCCTTCATCAGTTGAAGTTTTACTTGTTCAGGCAGATCCACGGTCTTTCCTTAGATCCATCGCGTCCTTCTCTCTCCAAAATCAGAGTAGATTTCGGAACAGTCTCAGGGCGCACCGCAAGGCTAGGAGCGTAAGTGATGCCATCCGAGCGATACAAGAAATAGGCGTCTATAAGTTCCGTTCTCATTACGCACATACGGAAATATGAATAGTTGTCATGGGCGCCAAAATCAACGCAGCGTGAAGCGAGCCAGTATTTCATATTTTTGTTGCACAGATGCTTATATTGTTCTAACTGTTGATATGCCTTTTCGGTATCAGCGAAGAAATAGTTCTCTTCTGGTAAGCACATGCTTTGGACATTTCGAAGACATTAGGCATATCATAGAGTTCTCTGATCAGCCGATTCATTGCGTCAGTCCCACACATAAATCCATCTACATCACATAGGGTAAGTTCTTTTTTGGTGGTTTCTCCCAGCAGCTTAAATTCTGCATTCATCTGCCACAGGTGACTTTCCCCCGCATCCAAAGTGAACTCTTGCGTCCCTTCGGATCCTGTCTCACGTCCGCTGAGATTAACTTGCCTATTCTTAGGCGCTGTCGTCACAAAGTAATGACTAGGAAGAATGATGCCAGCTTGTCTCGCATCTTCAAAGCTTATTGTGTTTGACATTTCTTTTGCTCCTTTTCAAATTGTTGTTACCTATTACTGTCTTTTGAGCTCACTCCTTTTCTAGTTGATTGACATAGTTCTCTCTAAATACATTTCCCCTTTCTTTGTCTTACCAATAAATTAGTATAGACATATAGATTTTGAACCGTTTGTTATTATATCATGTTTTTATGTTAATTTCAAGTTCTAGAAATATTTATGCTTATTGTTAATAGGTGTACTAATAATCAAAAAGATTTAAAAAATAGGCAGTACTTTATAGTACTACCTCAAAAACAGTGATAAAATGTACTCCCTTTCAGCTTTTCCTTACTAACAAATACATTTTTCTATTTTTATTTTATAGCTTCTGCTAAAGGACATTGGTTTGTTTCTGCATTTTTCTTATATAACCTTTAGTTATATAACCTAAGTCTGCAGAATCTAC
>CANPCK010000041.1 GCA_947572545.1 uncultured Clostridium sp.
TGAACCACTAGAAGCTCCATTTAAAATAAAAGCCTCAGATACATCTAAAATACTGCAAAGCTCATTTAGTCTCTTTAGGTTTATACGAGTTGCACCAGTTTCAATTCTACTTAAATAAGCAATTGAAACATTGATCATTTCTGAAAGTTTTTCTTGAGTATATCCTTTTTTAATTCGTGCTTTCTTTAGTCTGTCTCCAATTAATTTGTAATCTAATGCCATTATAAAACCTCCAATCTTGATTATAGACTAACATATTAATTAGTATAACCTTATATGTAAACTTATATTAGCATGGAAGATGAATAAAATTAAGAAATGCAGGAGTAAATATTTACCAATTAATAAAGGCGTTGCTAAAAAATTATTTATGATAGAATAAAAAAATATCATTAAAGAATATTTTTAAATATGAAATTAAATTACACAAAATGAAAAAAAAGTTGACTTATGTCTAAATAACAAGTATAATATATACATTATCAAGAGTGAGTAAGAGACTGGCTCAGTGACCTCACAGCAACCTGTAAAATAAACAAGGTGCTAAAACCAGCAAAGCATAAAGCTTTGAGTGATGATTATATAAGATAAACATTATTCTCTGCTTATGTAGCAGAGATTTTCTTTATTGAATAGGAAAAATCAACATTTTTATTGATAGCTTGTGGATTAGCAATTGTAAGTAATAAAAATGAATATTAAAAATTTCTTATTCAACAAAGTTAATTTACCTTTAGCTGTGCAATTTTCTTATATAATAAGAAAGGAAGGAAAGAAGTAGAAATGAAAAAATATTTATTTACGTCAGAAAGTGTAACAGAAGGACATCCAGACAAACTATGTGATTTAATATCAGACACAATATTAGATGAATGTTTAAAACAAGACAAATATTCAAGAGTAGCAGTAGAAACATTTGCATCAAATGATAAAATTACAATAGCAGGACAACTTACAACAAATGCAAAAATAGACATAGAAAAAATAGTAAGAAACACATTAAAAAATATCGGGTACAAAGGAAAAGGAATAGATATAGATAGTGAAAATTGTATAATAGATATTAATATTACTAAACAAAGTGGAGATATTGCACAAGGAGTTGATGTAGGAGGAGCAGGAGATCAGGGAATAATGTTTGGATATGCAACATCAGAAACAGAAGAATATATGCCATTTGCGATAAATCTTGCACATAAATTATCAAGAAAATTAACAGAAGTTAGAAAAAATAATATACTTCCATATTTAGGTCCAGATGGAAAGACACAAGTTACAGTAGAATATGAAAATGACATGCCCAAAAGAATAGAAACAATACTTATATCAAACCAACATGATGAAAATATATCACTTGAAAAAGTAAAAGAAGATATAATAGAGAAAGTAATAAGAGAAGTAGTACCAAAGGAATATTTAGATGAGAATACGAAATACTATGTAAATCCAACAGGAAGATTTGTAATAGGAGGACCACTTGGAGATACAGGCTTAACAGGAAGAAAGATAATAGTAGATACATATGGTGGATATGCAAGGCATGGAGGAGGAGCATTTTCAGGAAAAGATGCAACAAAAGTAGATAGAAGTGCAGCATATATGCTACGTCATATAGCAAAGAATGTTGTTGCAAATGGATATGCAAAAAAGTGTGAAATACAAATATCTTATGGTATAGGAATAGCAAAACCTATATCAATATATGTAAATACATTTGGAACTAATGTAATAAGTGAACAAGAAATAAAAAATAAAATAGAAAATAAATTCGACTTAACACCAGATGGAATAATAAAATATTTAGAACTTAGAAAACCAATATATGCAGAAACAACAAATTATGGACATTTTGGAAAGCCAAATCTTCCATGGGAGAGAATAATTGAGTTATAAAAATTGAATGGGTGAATTTGAGGATTGACTTAAAAATCACCTATTTATTATTTTTCTATGTATTAATTTATTCACAATTAGTTCATAATTATAATATATACTATCAAATATGATAATTAAAAAAAGGAGAGTGAAATTCTTTAGTGAAAACTAAGGGGAAAAGTTGGCATTCAATGTCAATACAAGAAGTATTAAAAGAATTAAACACAACAGAAGAAGGATTGACAGATAAAGAAGCAGAAGAAAGACTTAAGAAATATGGGTATAATGAACTTAGAGGAAAAAAGATAAGAACAGTATTTGAGCTTGTATGGGAAGAAATTACAGACCCAATGATATTAATATTAATGGGTGCTGCAATTTTATCATTTATATTAAAAGAATGGGTAGAGGGGTTTGTAATTTTGTTTATAATATTTGTTAACACTATAATAAGTGTAATACAAGAAAAGAAAGCAGAAGCCTCAATAGAAGCATTAAAGAGCATGAGTTCGTCAAGTGCACGTGCATTTAGACAAGGAGAAGATAGCCTTATAACATCAAAAGAGATAGTAGTTCGGAGATATTGTAATACTGGAAGCAGGAAGTATGGTACCAGCAGATATTAGACTAATAGAAGAAGCAAACCTTAAGGTGCAAGAAGCATCACTTACAGGGGAATCTGTACCAGTAGAAAAAAATGCAGAAGAAGTATTACAAGAAGGTTGCCCATTAGGAGATAGAGTAAATATGGTGTATAGTTCTTCACTTATAACATATGGAAGAGCAACAGGAGTAGTTGTTGCAACAGGAATGGATACAGAAGTTGGAAGTATAGCAGACATGCTAAATGAAGAAGATGATTTTGATACACCACTTAAAAGAAAACTTGCAGCAGTTGGAAAAACATTAAGCATAGTGGGAATTATTGTTTGTGTAGTTATATTTGGAATAGGAATGTTATATAAAAGACCAATCTTACCATTATTTATGACAGCTATAAGTCTTGCAATATCAATAATTCCAGAAGGATTACCTGCAACAGCAACAATTGTTATGGCACTTGGAGTAAAAAGAATGGTAAAAGAAAATGCATTAGTTAGAAAACTGCCAGCAGTTGAGACATTGGGTAGTAGCACAGTAATTTGTTCAGACAAAACAGGAACTTTAACACAAAATAAAATGACAGTAACATGTCTTGCAATGGAAACAGACATAAAAACACATAACTTAAAAGAAGTTAAAAACTTAAGTGAAGAAGAAAAAGAAGATTATAAAGAGTTAGTGTTTGCAGGAGCACTTTGTAATGATGCATCAATTGATCCAGATAAAAAACATGCAATTTTAGGAGACCCAACAGAAGGAGCTTTGATTTTCTTAGCACAAGATAATTTTAAAATAAATCAAGAAGAATTAGAAGAAAAATATCCACGTGAATATGAAATGCCATTTGATTCAGACAGAAAAATGATGACAACAGTACACAGAATAAATAATGAAATTACAGCATATACAAAAGGTGCAATAGATGAAATGCTGGAATTATGTACAAAGATATTAACACCAAAAGGGGAAAGAGAAATTACAAGCGAAGATAAAGAAAGAATAATAGAACTATCAACAAAAATGTCAGCAAGAGCACTTAGAACATTAGGATTTGCAAAGAGAATTATAAAAGAAATTCCAGAAGAAGAAGGAACAAATATTGAAAATAATTTAACATTTATTGGAATATGTGGAATGATAGATCCTCCAAGACCAGAAGTATTAAAAGCAATTAAAACCTGTAAAAATGCAGGAATAAGAATAGTTATGATAACAGGAGACCATTTAATTACAGCAACAACTATTGCAAAAGAACTTGGAATATATGAAGAAGGCAATAATTCCTTATCAGGAGATGACTTAGATGAAATGACAGATGAAGAACTAGACAAAGTAGTAGAAAATACAGCAGTATATGCAAGAGTATCACCAAATCATAAATTAAGAATAATACAATCATTAAAGAGAACTGGAGAAATAGCTGGAATGACAGGAGATGGTGTAAATGATGCTCCTGCACTAAAAGCAGCAGATATAGGAATTGCAATGGGAATAAATGGTACAGATGTAGCAAAAGACTCAGCAGATATGATATTATTAGATGACGATTTTACAACAATAGTTTATGCAGTGAAAGAAGGAAGACGTGTATATAGGAACATACAAAAAGTTATACAATTCTTACTTGCTGGAAACATTGCAGAAATTCTAACTTTACTTATAGCAACACTTTTAAATTGGGAAGCACCAATACTTGCAATACATGTACTATGTATAAACTTGGCAACAGATTCATTACCAGCATTAGCATTAGGAGTAGATCCTGCAAGTAAAGATATAATGAAAGAAAAACCTATAAAATCAGGAAGCTTATTTGAAAAATCATTAGTATCAAGAGTTATTTTACATGGAATATTTATAACTATTGCAACAATAATGGCATACCAAATAGGCTTAAGAACGGATAGCCATATAGTTCGGACAAACAATGGCATTTGTAGTGCTTGCCATGTCACAATTATTCCATGCATTTAACCAACGTTCAAATACAGAATCAATATTTAGTACAGGAAATGGTCACAATAAATCATTATTTGGAGCAATATTAACATCATTTGCAATAATTGCAATATTGCTATTTGTACCATTTATGAGAAATATATTTAACCTAACAATACTAAAACCGATTGAATGGGGAATAACGGTGGTACTTTCAATGTTACCACTTGTATTAGTAGAAATAACAAAATTTATGAAAAGAAAATTTAAACTTAAATTTATTTAGATAAAATAATGCTAGAAAGAAAAGGAGAAAAGATGGAGAAATTTTTGAAGAAAACTGGTTGGACTAGTGTAATTACATCAATAGTATTTGCAATAATTGGAATTATTTTAATAACAAATCCTGATAGTATAGTAAAGATTGTATCCTATATATTAGGAGGAATCTTTATAGTAATAGGTATTATAAAAATCATAGGCTATTTTAGCTCAAAAGGAAGCAGTGATTTTTATAATTATAATCTAATATATGGTATAATTGCAATAGTACTTGGAATTATTACCATGATATATAGTAGTGCAATAGGAACAATGTTTAGAATAATGATAGGAATTTGGATAATATATAGTGGATTAATAAGATTAGGTTTTGCTTTAAAGCTAAGAAAAGGGCAAATAAGTTCATGGATAGCTGTACTTGTACTTGCTATGTGTATGCTTGTATTTGGGATGTATATAGTATTTAATACAAATGCTGTAATGGTAACAATTGGAATTGTAATACTAGCTTATGCAATTTCGGACTTGATAGAAAGTTTAATATTTGTAAGAAATATAGACAAGGTTTTTTAAGAGAAATAATAATAATAAGGTAATGTAGTTCATAATATACAAAGTTGCAATTAACATAAAAAAGTGATATAATGTAAAAGTAAAGAAATTCAAATGTCTAAACTGAGTTATTGGAGAGACAGAAGAAGGGGGAATATCGAGAAAATAAAATATGTCAATAAAAAATGGAAAAGAGGTGCAACCTAGCAGAACAAAACATCATGGAAAGGAGCTATAAGTATGTCAAAGACAATAACATTTATGGATGCTGTTGTACATGGAATTGTTAATAACGGAGACTACTTTGAGTGTACAAATCCAAAAAAGATGAGAGCTAATTTACAAGAGAGATCAACAGGAATTAAAAGGGAGCAATTTTTCCAAATTAAAGAGGGAGAAAAGCAACTGTGGCGGCTAGAGAAAGGGCTTAAGATGTGGGGAGAACCTACGAGAAAAACTCTTAGCCTGAGTGGTGAGATTGGATTTAATCAATCAAACAGCACAATGAATTACGTGGCAAGAAAGCTCTATGGAATGGAAGAGTTTTTTGAGACAGTTCAATCTTGCAGCTTACCAGAAAAGAGATATGATCGTCCTTTTCTGGAGATAAAAAAGCTGATGCAAGAAGAAAGCGAAAAGTATGGAAATCCTGATGACAAAGAATTAAGCTATTGGCTTGCTTCAAGATGTATAATTGGAGGAGAAACATACACTTTATACAAAAATTTTTATGTGGGCAACAATAGACTAGATTTACGTGTAATATTCAATCCAGAAAGAAAAATAGGAATACCATCACTTTCAGTACGTCCTGAAGCAACACCAAGACCCACATTACTCCTTGAGACAGAAGGAGTTGACGGCTCAAGAGAGAGACCGTGGAAATGTATAAGTAAGTAAGCCAAAAAATAGGAGCAATGTATCTATAAGACTTAGAGGACATATTAATAATCGAAATAACCCAAAACGCTGAAAAGGTAATTTTTAGCACTTAAACAGAGGATTGGCGATAAAAAGCCAGTCCTCTGTTTATTTAATAGTCAAAATCGCAGATTTTTCTGAAACAACAAGGTTAATTTACCTTGGGCAGTGCAATAATTGCTAAGCGATTTTGCACATGTGGCGAAGCCACTTTTCTTATTACATAGGAAAATATAAAAATATTTACACTATTTTTATATATGTGATATAATCAAAAAGTGAAACTAAAAATGTTATTAAGGAGCAAATTATGAGTAGAAAGAAAAAAATTATTATAAGCATCATAGCCTCAATTGCTATATTAGTTATAGGAATAATATTTATTGTTCATAAAGAAATGAATACAGAAAATACCATGATAGCAGATTTTAAATTTGAATTAGATAGTGATAATAAATTTGAGATTGTAACAGATTTTAGATGGATGACTATGCAAAATGATGGAGGAAGTAATACAAGCATATATTATCAAATAGATTTAGACAATAGTATCGTGAAAAAAGTACAAAAAGGATATAAAGCTAATTTGGCAGGTATACCTGAAACAAGTAAAAATATAATTTATACAAAAATTATAGACGAGGATATTCATAAAGAAATAAAAGAATTGTTAAAAGTAGTAATGATAAAGGAAGACACTAATGAAGATAGCAATTTTAAATTTTTCACAATTTCAAGTTTGAACTATGAAAAAAATATTTATAATACTGAGACTATAAAAAGTATCAAAATATTATTAGAAAAAATTGACGCAACAGAAGATGAAGTAGCAGAGAGTAAAAGATTAGAAGAAATAAAGAAAGCAAATGAAGAAGCAACAGCAAAACATAAAGAAGGTACAGAAGAAGAAAAGGAAAAGGCTCAGGAAGAATTAGAAAAAATAGAAAAAGAACTTAAAGAAATGGCACAAAATCAAGTAGAATAATATATTGGAGTAGACTTATAAAAGAGATAGTCTACTCTTTAACTGTAATATATAGAATAAAATTTTATGTAAGGAGATAACAAATGTATTATGTATATATGATAAGATGTCAAGACAATTCAGTTTATACAGGGATAACAACAGATATAGAAAGAAGATTTAAAGAGCATTTAAGTAAAGATAAAAAATGTGCTAAATATACTTTAACGCATACTGCAAATGAAATAGAAAGTATATGGAAAACGGAAGATAAAGCATCAGCTGCAAAACTGGAGTATCATATAAAAAAATTAACAAAAGCAAAAAAAGAACAGTTAATAAAAAATAATAACATAGATGAATTATTAGGAAAAAACGTAAATAGTGACAAATATGAAAAGACTTATTTGGAGAGTTAGCAAAACTGTTATGTAGGGGTGCAATTATTTGCAATTAATATAAACAAATGGTATAATATAACAGCAAAAAATTCAAATGTCTAAATCGAGTTATTGGAAAGACAAAAAGGAGGAATATTAAGAAAATAGAATATGTCAATAAAATAAAGAAAGGAAATAAAAGACAGGAAGAAACTAATAAAACAGCAAAGGAGCAGATACCTATGTCAAGAACAATAGTATTCAAAGATGCAACCGAACAAGGTATTGTTCACAAAGGACATTACTTTATTACCGAAAAGCCAAAAAGCAAAAGTGTTATTTTGGCAGAAAAAGAAACTGGTTTTCAAGGAAGCCAAACTTTCCAAATCACAATTGGATCAAGAAACCTTTGGAGGTTGGTGGATTACTTTAGGATGTGGGGACAACCTACAAAAGAAGGTCTTACGCTGCAAGGAATGTTAGGAGCCGAAAAAGGACTTGAGACAATGAGCAAAATAACGAGAGAACTTTATGAGTTTCCAAATGTATTTGAGGCTGTTCAATCTTGCAGTTTGCCAGAAAAACGGTATAATGGAGCGGGTGATACTGTATGGAGGTTGCTTCAAAGAGAAAACAGCAAATATATGCATTTAGATGATAGACAGCTTCATTATTGGCTTGCTTCAAATTGTGTTTGGAACTATGTCGACATTGAGTATTCTGGAGTATGCTATGTAAGCAATGGCGAAGTGAACTGCTATTATTTGCACCACTCAGCCTCAGGTGAGAATAGTAAGACATTTTCAATACGTCCTGAGGCAATACCAAAATCCACGTTACTCTTGGAGACAGAAGGACTTGATGGTTCAAAAGAAAAACCGTGGCGGTGCATAGGAAAGTGAGACTAACAACATCAACCGTCTAGATTAACTAATATATATTGTTCCTGAAATATGAAAAGACATATTATAAAAACTTGAAAAAATCCAAAAGCTGAAAAGGTAATTTTTAGCAGCTAAACAGAGGATTGGCGATAAAAAGCCAGTCCTCTGTTTATACACAAATTAGCACTCTCCACTTGACAGTGCTAAAATAAAGTTGTATAATAATTATTATTGAAGAGGCACATACTTTTTATAGATGTGCTTTTAAAATACTATAAAAACACAAAGAAGAGAGGAGAAATGAATAATGAATATACAAAAATTTACACAAAAATCTTTAGAAGCTGTACAAAGTGCTCAAAATCTTGCAATAGAAAACCAAAATGCACAAATAGAGCAAGAACACTTACTTTTGGCATTACTTGAGCAAGATAACAGTTTAATAAAAGAGCTCCTAAAAAAGATAACAGAAGAAGAAAAATTTGAAAAAGAAGTAAAAGAAAATATTAGAAAGAAACCTAAAATAACAGGAGGAGCAAGACCAAAAGACGGAATATATGTATCACAAGATGTAGATTTAGTTCTTGCAAATTCAGAAACAATTGCAAAAAATATGAATGATGATTATGTATCAGTTGAACATATTATGCTTGCTATGTTTGAAAATAGCAATAGAGAGGTAAAAGAACTATTAAAAAAATATAATATATCAAAAAATGACTTCCTAAAAGTATTATCAGAAGTTAGAGGAAACACAAGAGTTACAACAGATAACCCAGAAGAAACATATGATGCACTTAAAAAATATGGTCAAGACTTAGTAGAACTTGCAAGAAAACAAAAATTAGATCCTGTGATTCGGAAGAGATTCAGAAATCAGGAATGTAATTAGAATATTGTCAAGGAAAACAAAAAATAATCCATGTTTAATAGGAGAACCAGGAGTTGGAAAAACTGCAATAGCAGAAGGACTAGCACTTAGAATTGTAAGGGGAGATGTCCCAGAAGGATTAAAAGAGTGCACAATATTTTCACTAGATATGGGATCACTTGTTGCTCGGAGCAAAATATAGAGGAGAATTTGAGGAAAGATTAAAAGCAGTACTTCAAGAAATTAAAAAAAGTGAGGGAAGAATAATACTATTCATAGATGAAATTCATACGATAGTAGGAGCACGGAAAAACTGATGGAGCAATGGACGCAGGAAATCTTTTAAAACCAATGCTTGCAAGAGGAGAATTACATTGTATAGGAGCAACTACACTAAATGAATATAGACAATATATAGAAAAAGACCAAGCATTGGAAAGACGTTTCCAACCAGTGATAGTAGATGAACCAACAGTAGAAGATACAATATCAATACTGAGGGGATTAAAAGAAAGATATGAAGTATATCATGGGGTAAAAATTTCAGATAGCAGTCTTATTGCAGCAGCGACTCTATCACATAGATATATATCAGATAGATTTTTACCAGATAAAGCAATAGACTTAGTAGATGAAGCATGTAGTATGATAAAAACAGAAATGGAATCAATGCCTACAGAGCTAGATGAAATATCAAGAAAAATAATGCAGCTCGAAATAGAAGAAACAGCTCTTTCAAAAGAAAAAGATGAAATATCAAAAAAACGTTTAGAAGATATACAAAAAGAAAAAGCAGAACTAAAAACAAAATTTGATGGAATGAAAGCAAAATGGGAAAATGAAAAGCAAGCAATAGGGAAAGTACAAAAATTACGTGAAGAAATAGAAAGAGTAAATGCAGAAATAGAACAATCAGAAAGAAACTATGAACTAAACAAAGCTGCAGAATTGAAATATGGTAAATTGCCAGAACTACAAAAAGAATTAGAAGAAGAAGAAAAAATATCTGAAAAAAGTAAAGAAGATGGATTATTGAGAAATAAAGTAACAGAAGATGAAATAGCGAAGATAATATCAAGATGGACAGGAATACCAGTTACAAAACTTATGGAAGGAGAAAGAGAAAAAATACTGAACTTAAGTGATATTCTTCATAAAAGAGTAATAGGACAAGATGAGGCAGTAGAGAAAGTATCAGAAGCAATAATACGTTCAAGAGCAGGAATAGGAGATCCAAGACGTCCAATAGGATCATTTATGTTCTTAGGTCCAACAGGAGTACGGGAAAACGGAACTTGCAAAATCGCTTGCAGAAAGTCTATTTGATGATGAACATAATATTATAAGAATAGATATGTCAGAATATATGGAAAAATATTCTGTATCAAGGCTAATTGGTGCACCTCCAGGATATGTAGGATATGAAGAAGGAGGACAACTAACAGAAGCAGTTAGAAGAAAACCATATTCAGTAGTGTTGTTTGATGAAATAGAAAAAGCACACCCAGACGTATTTAATATATTATTACAAGTACTAGATGATGGAAGAATTACAGATTCACAAGGAAGAACAATTGACTTCAAAAACACAATAATAATATTAACATCTAATTTAGGTTCAGACTATATACTAGAAGGAATAGAAAAAAATGGAGAAATATCAAATGACGCAAAAAAAGATGTAAACATGCTATTAAAGCAAAGTTTTAGACCAGAGTTTTTAAATCGTTTAGATGAAATAGTATTCTATAAACCACTTACGAAGAATGAAACAACAAAGATACTAGAACTTTTAATAAGTGATTTAGAAAAAAGACTAGAAGATAAAAATATAAAGCTAGAATTAACAAAAAATGCTAACCATTATCTAATAGATAATGGTTATGATGAAGTATATGGAGCAAGACCGTTAAAAAGATTTGTACAAAAAAAATTGGAAACATTAATTGCAAAAAAAATACTAGAACAGAATATATTGCCAAATGAAACAGTTACAATTGATGCAAATGAAAGCGAATTATATATAAGAAAAGTGGATTAACTAAAAGTAGCAATTTGCTTTGAAGGATATGTATAGATTAAGAGAGATTGATCTCGTTATATATGAAATAATACTAACTTTGTTAGAGAGTTGTTACTTAATACAATAATTTGCAATCAACATAATAATGTGATATAATATAAAAGTATTAAATCTAAAATGTCTATTACCAATTTTTGGAGAAAGACAGGAAAGGGGAATTTTATTTAGAAAAATAGGTGTATTAACCCAGAGAAAAAAGTAGAGTAGGACAAAAAACTAACTAAAAAGGAGATGTCAGCAATGAAGGGACAAAAAAACATGACTTACCAAGAAGCACTTGATCAAGGAAGGGTGAAAGAAAACGACTATTTCTTGGTCAGATACCCAGATGGGAGAAAAGTTCTTTTCCGGCTTGTGAATACGGAGAAAGGGCATGTGATGTGGAGTCCGCCAACAGAAGGAGAAATCATTTTAGAAGGAAAAGATGGAGATGATAAACTCTTTGATTTGGCGGATAGCCAAGCAAAGAAAGAGTATGCCCTGGATAGTGTGTTTGAAGAAGTCCATGCCTGTAGTCTTCCTGAAAAGTACTACAAAGTGTGTTCTCATGAGGAATACAGCAAATTGGTGAAGAATGTAGAGGCAATCTATAAACATTCAGGTGATATTGGAATGTATTATTTTCTTGCTTCGTGCTGTGTCGATATTGGTAGTACCAATGTGAATTTCTACGTGTTCACTGTAAACAGTGGTAGTGTATTCAGATACTGGCTGTATGGCTCTGATGGTGGTTCCTACAGCCCTAGCGGTGCGGTGCGCCCTGAAGCTATTCCGAAATCCACATTAAGGTTGAACATGAATGGATGCGACGGAAGCAAAGAAAATCCGTGGATTTGCATAAGTGATCAGGAAGCGGTGCAAGAAGAAGTAACCGAAAATCCCAGCATAGCGGACGGGTTTATGATGCTAGCGATGAAGGGACAAAAGAGTATGACTTACCAAGAAGGACTTGATCAAGGAAGGGTGAAAGAAAATGACTATTTCTTGGTCAAATACCCAGATGGGAGAAAAGTTCTTTTCCGGCTTGTGAAGACGGAGGAAGGGCATGTGATGTGGGGTCCGCCAACAGAAGGAAAAATCCTTTTTAGAGGAAGAGGGGGAAATGATAAACTCTTTGATTTGGCGGATGGTCAAGCAAAGAAAGAATATGCCTTGGATGGTGTATTTGAAGAAGTCCATGCCTGTAGTCTTCCTAAAAAGTACTATAAAGTTTATTCTTATGCGGAATACCACAAATTGGTGAAGGATGTAGAGACGATCTATAAACATGCAGATGATGTTGGAATGTATTATTTTCTTGCTTCGCGCTGTGTCGTTTTCGACATCAGCTCTACGGAATTCGGCGTATTCGTTGTGAGCGGCGGTAGCGTGAACGGCGACTGGTTGTATGACTCGCGCGACGACACGAGCAATTGGGCTCGTGCGGTGCGCCCCGAAGCTATTCCAAAATCCACATTAAGATTAAACATGAATGGATGCGACGGAAGCAAAGAAAATCCGTGGATTTGCATAAGTGATCAGGAAGTAGTGCAAGAAGAAGTAACCGAAAATCCCAGCGTAGATAACCAGTCCCTGACAAGTATCAGCAAAGATGGATTGGCCAGTCTTATTCAGGAAGCCGAGAGTTGGTTAACAAGGCTGAAGAAATATGCCAATGATTTAAAGTAAAATACCCAAAACAGAATGTAAGGGATAACTTACATGAACCAAAAACGCACCTGGTGTAAACTGGGTGCCTTTTTGGTGGAACTAAGTTTGTTTTTATTGAATAGGAAAAATCGCAGATTTTTCAGAAACAACAAGGTTAAGTATCCTTAGACTGTGCATATTTGCGAAGC
>CANPCK010000042.1 GCA_947572545.1 uncultured Clostridium sp.
TGTGAAAACCCCAGAAAAATATCAAAATTTTTCTGGGGTTTGTCAATACTCTGAACTATGTCATAGAATTATCTATAACATAGTTGTTTTGCGTTCGCCTATATTCCTCCTTTAGCTCCATAGTTATTCAGCTTTATTCCTCTTGAATCTCCTTCTCATCTGTAAAGATAATTTTGAGTGGTTCGCGTGCCTTAATCATGTCCAATTCTATAAATGCTATACTTTCGTTACTCTCCTTTCGCAAGGTGCTCCATAAACATCTTCATAACAAGGTGCTTGTTTTATTTTCCGTAATCAAATGCAATACTCTCTATTACATCTTTTATCAATGAAAAACATTCAAATGCTTCATCTGTTACATATACCATCTCTTTATCTATTTCAGTAATAGGTTCTTTAAAAATTTCCAGAGAATTCTCCACTTTTTATTTTCCTTTCATAATATAATCTCCATATTTATTTCATTAATATTTTTCCTTCTATTTCTGGATTTAATAAGTTAATAAAATTTGTAGCATCTTCTTTCTTTCCTACTACACTACCATAATGAGTTGGTACTGCTATTTTAGATTTTAGCTCATTTGCAAGGGTTGCGGCTTCTTCAAAATCCATTGTATAAGTACCTCCTACTGGTACAAATGCAACATCACATTTAACTTTTTTATTCTCTTCTGTAATATCTGTATCTCCTGCAATATAATATTTAACGTTATCCAGTTCTATAATATATCCTACCCAGTTATTTTCTTTTGGGTGAAATTGTTTATTTATATTATATGCTGGTACTGTTTCAAATTCAATTCCTTTTACCTCATATTTTTTATTTGGACTTACTTCAATCACATTTTCCTTAGTAAATCCATTATTTAACACTTTTTCGCCCATTGGCTCTGGTACTATAATTAATGTACTTTCTTTTCTTATCTTTTCTATATCTTCTTCTGAATAATGATCATAATGGTCATGTGTTATAAAGATTATATCTGCATCATTGCAGTTCTCTATTATCTTAAACGGGTCTATATATATTACTTTTTCTTTTTGTACTCTTATACTACTATGGCATAGCACTTTTATATTTTCTAACATGTTATTTCTCCTCTATTCTATGAGTTTATTTTCTTCAAATTTTATAATAGTTAATAAAACCATATAAATCTGCTTCATCTCTAAAAGTAACTTTTAATACTTTAAGTATTTTTTATATAATATATTTAAAAAAGTTAGTACTTTTATATTATGTGTACTAACTCTTTAATTTTATAATTTTAAGGTTGGCAATTCACTGGCAAAATATAAATTATAATCATTTTGAAATTCTTGTACTTATCTACTTTACTCATTTTTTTCCACAACAATTTTTGTACTTTTCTCCACTTCCACAAGGGCAAGGGTCGTTTCTTCCCACTTTTGGTCCTTCATTTACTACTGGTTGTTTTACTTCTTGTGGTTGTTCTTGTTTTGGTGCTGAAGAACTTTCAATATTAATACTATTTAAGTTTTCTTGTGCTGCTTTTGTGATTTGTACAGTTTGCTCTCTTTTTAATCCTTCTAATTTTTGTATATGTAATACAAGTTTAACTACATCTAATTTAATGTTTGCTACCATTTCATCAAACATGTCAAATCCTTCTACTCTATATTGGTCAACAGGATTTTTTTGTCCATATGCTCTAAGTCCTATTCCATTTTTTAGTTCGTCCATGCTATCAATATGATCCATCCATTTTTGATCAACAACTTTTAGCATAACTACTCTTTCAAATTCTCTTAGTTGTTCTTCTCCTATTTCATTTTCCTTATCAGCATATATTTGAAGTGCCTGTGATTTTATCATGTTTTTCAATTCTTCTGGTTTTGTATTATTTACAGCATCCTCTGCATCTATTCCAAATATATTTTTTATTTCTTGTACTAATGCTTCATTATTTGTGCTATCATCATTTGCATGTAAATCTACTATTTCGTCTGCCATACTTTCTATCATAGTTGTAACATTATCTTTAAGATTTTTGCCATCTAATACTTCTTTTCTTTGTTTATATATTATCTCTCTTTGAACATTCATTACATCATCATATTGAAGTACATTTTTACGAATACTGAAGTTTCTGCTTTCTACTCTTTTTTGTGCTTTTTCTACTGCATTTGAAATTATTTTAGATTCTATTGGCATGTTTTCATCTGCACCAAGTGTGTTATATACACTTGTTATCATATCTCCACCAAATATTTTCATTAGGTCATCATCAAGTCCTATATAAAATCTTGATTCTCCATTATCTCCTTGACGTCCACTTCTTCCTCTTAACTGATTGTCTATTCTTCTTGATTCGTGCCTTTCTGTTCCTATTATTTTAAGTCCGCCTGCTTCTATTACTTTTTCTTTTTCTTCTTTTATTGTATCATCATATTTTGCTTTTAGTTCTTTAAAGTCTTTCCTTACTTGTATTATTTCTTCATTATCTGTTTCATTAAATGCTGTTGCTTGTTCTATCAATTCTTCTGAAACTTTTCTTTTTCTTAGTTCTTGAAGTGCTAAGTATTCCGAGTTTCCTCCAAGCATAATATCTGTACCACGTCCTGCCATGTTTGTTGCTATTGTTACTGCTCCATATTTACCAGCTTGTGCAATTATTTCTGCCTCTTTTTCATGGAATTTAGCATTTAATACTTCGTGTGGTATTCCTTCTCTTTTTAAAATACTACTTAGTTTTTCTGATTTTTCAATAGAAATTGTACCTACTAGAACTGGTTGTCCTTTTTTATGACTTTCTTTTATTTCTTCTACTATCGCTCTAAATTTAGCATTCTCGTTTTTGTATATTACATCATTATTATCTATTCTTACCATTGGTTTGTTTGTTGGTATACTAATAACATCTAAGTTATATATCTCTCTAAATTCTTCTTCTTCAGTCATAGCAGTACCTGTCATTCCTGATAATTTATCATACATTCTAAAGTAATTTTGGAATGTTATTGTTGCAAGTGTTTTTGATTCATCTGCAATTTTTACATTTTCTTTTGCTTCTATAGCTTGATGTAATCCATTGTTGTATCTTCTTCCATACATTATTCTTCCTGTAAATTCGTCTACAATTAAAACTTCTCCATCTTTAACTATATAATCTATATCTTTTTTCATTACTCCAAAAGCACGTAAACTTTGGTTTACATGGTGTACTAAATCTGAATTTTCTATATCATTAAAGTTCTCAAGATTAAAGACTTGTTCTGCTTTCTTTATTCCTTTTTGTGTAAGTGTTGCTGATTTTGCCTTTAAGTCTACTATATAATCATATTTTTCATTATCTTCTTCTTGTTCTATGTCTTTCACATCTTCTTCAACTAAAACTTTTGGTGTAAGTCTTTTTACAAAATCATTTGCTTTTTTATATAGATCTGATGACTTATTTGCTCTACCTGAAATAATAAGTGGTGTTCTTGCTTCATCTATTAAAATACTATCTATCTCGTCTACTATTGCAAAACTAAGTTCTCTTTGTACTGCTTGATTTTTATATATTACCATATTGTCTCTTAAGTAATCAAATCCAAATTCATTATTTGTTCCATATATTATATCTGATGCATAAGCTCTTTGTTTCGCTTGTGGTTCCATTCCACTTATTACAAGCCCTACTGTTAGTCCTAAAAATTTATATAATTTTCCCATCCATTCACTATCACGTTTTGCTAAGTAATCGTTTACTGTAATAACATGTACACCTTTTCCTGTTAAAGCATTCAAATATGCAGGTAATGTTGCAACTAAAGTTTTTCCTTCTCCTGTTTTCATTTCTGCTATTCTTCCTTGGTGTAAAATTATTCCACCTATTAATTGTACATCAAAATGTCTCATTCCTAATACTCTTTTTGATGCTTCTCTAACTACTGCAAATGCTTCTGGCAAAATTTCGTCTAAACTTGCTCCATCTTGTACTCTTACTTTAAATTCTGCTGTTTTGTTTCTTAAATCACTATCACTAAGTTTTGACATTTCTTCTTCTAAACTATTTATTTTTTCTACTAATGGCATTACTCTTTTTACTTCTTTTTCTGAATAATCTCCAAATATTTTCTTAAATATTCCCATGTGTCTTACCCCTCTTTCTAAATTTATACTATATCATGTTTTTATATTTTTGACAATAGTAAGATATAAATCATTTAGTAACTAGAATGTTTTCTTTTTGTTTATTTTTTGAATTTATTATTATTCTATATAATTTAACATTTATATATATTTCTATAATACCTACTATTACTAATATCAACATAACTATGATTGTTGGATGCTTTATTAAAACTAAAGAACATGCTAAACTTAAAATCATTCTTATAGTTTTTCTAGATAATTCTAGTGTTGTTAATATCTCTTGTTGTTCCTCTTTCTTTGTGTTTTTTAATGCTAAATTTTGAATATATACTTTAAATGGATCTCTTACAAACAAAATTATCACATATCCTAAGCTCATTATACATATTTTTAATTCTATTGGTACTGTTATAAATGATCCTAATATCATAAGTAATATAGCTGTTGTTAACATTACTGACAGTACATTACTTACTTTTTCTTTCAATTTTGAAAATATTTTATTAAATATAATATTTGATATTACTCTGACAATTCTTGATATACAAAGAATTGCACCTATAATAAGTGCTGTTTTCTCTACATCAAAATTTAATAATAATTCTTGTTGTATAAATAGTTTTCCAATTTCTTGCCCAGAATTTACTATTGGATAAAATAATCCATATGAAATTATTATTATCAAAAGTAATCTATTATACTTTATTTTATATTCTTTCTTTTCACTTTTTTCTACTTTGTCATAGGGTGAATAATCTACCATATAAAATGACAGTATCAAATGTATACCACAAAAAATACTACAAAATATCATTGGTAAATAATTATTTAGGTTAAACATTATACTAGCTACAAAGGAGATTAACATTGTAACTACTGCATAAATTGAAGTAGCTTTTGATTTTATCTTTATATATTGGTTAGTTTTATTTTGTATACCTAAATTATTCTCTAGCATTACATTTGACATATTTATAAATGTAAATGCTGTTTCTGCAAGTACTTTTCCTAATCCTACTATTCCATAGTTCCAGCCAAATGTTATAAATATGCTACCAATTAATAATAATAACGAACCTAGCCTTATAGATTTAGTATTTCCTATTCTTCTAATTACTCTTGTTATAATAGGTTGTAATAGTATACAGCCCATTAAACCAACTGTTGTTAAAAAACTAATTTGTGAAGCAGAAAACCTTTTTACTACTGTAAAAAATAAAGTATCTATCGCCACATAAAAGAGCAAATCTGCTGACAGTCCTGAATACCAAGGAAATATTTTATAGAATTTTTTAAGTTTTATTTCTTCCATTTTATTCTCCAAAATTATATATTTTTCTATATAATAAGAACCTGACCCACTAACAAAATCAGAGATTTTGAGTGGGTACCCCAGAACCTTGTTGTATTTACAATAATAACATAAAAAAACATTTTTGCAATAATTTTAGTAAAAAAAAAGCGTACTGAAATTTTTCTTTCAATACACTTTTTTTATTTTTTATTCTTCTATTTTTAAATCTCCACAATCTACATCTACTTTAAGTGTTACTTCAGATTGTCTATTATTCTTCCCTAATTTTGTACTTCCTAAATCTACATTTGCATCAACATATATATCATTTATTCTTTTTATCTTAACACTACCTAAATCACATTTCATTGAAGAGTTTTCTTGAATTTGTAATTCTTCTATTTTTATATCTCCACAATTTGCTTCAAGATTACATTTATTTAAAATTTTTTCTGCTCTAATATTTCCTAAATCACATTTCGCTTCAAGATTTTTCACTTCTCCAACCTTTATATTCCCACAGTTAACTTCTAAATCCATTGTTGAATCTTTTAAGTCACATATTTTACACTCACCAAAATCATTTTTAACTTTTATTTCGCCCACATATTTACTTGGAATATATATAGTTATATCATTTGAGTATCTATTAAATGATATCCATTGATTATTTGTTTTAGAGTAATCTACTTTTAACTTATTATTATTTAATTGTACATCTAATTTGCTATTTTCTTTTCCATAAGCTACTACTCTTATTTCGTCATTTTCACTCTCTTCAAAAGTTACATCTCCTGCTGATGATAGTATTTCTATTTTATCTATTTCTTCTAGTTTGTATTCTTTATCAAATATTATAGTTTCACTTTTTCTCATACCAAAATTTAAAAATCCCATATCTACTCTCCCATTTAATACTCCTACAAGGAATATAACTAATGCAAAAATAATTACTGAGATTATTATTAGTAATGCTATTATTATTCCTTTACTCTTCATTTGCCTTTTCCTCCTTTATGAGCATATATATCAATTTAACAGCTTGGCAAATTAGTCCATCTATAACAAAAATTACCCAAGTTATATACCATGCCATTGTTGCAAAGCTTACTATAAAGTAGATTATTACACATATTGTTCCAATAATACTATTAATTTGCTTTACTATTTCATTTTCTCTTTTTTCTTCCTTTGTTTTCTCAAATTTTGGTACTGACATATAATGTTTTATTATCTTTGCTGTTGCAAATCCTACTATAATTAAAAATATAGCAGATGCAATTATTGGATTCATTTTTAGTACTGGTATTGCAATCATTATGACTACTACTGCTAAAATATATAGGAATACTGCACTGCTTACTACTTCTGCTGACTTTTTTCTTACTTCTTCTTTGGTTAATGTTTTTTCTTCAATTATCTCTTTTTCTGCTTTTTGTTCCTTTTCTTCTTGTTTTTTACCAGTCAATAATTCTTCTGTACTTATTTCAAATAGTTCACATAATGGTACAATTTTATCAAAATCTGGTGTGCTTTGGTTAGTTTCCCATTTAGATACTGTTTGCCTTGTTACATTTAATTTATCTGCAACTTCTTCTTGTGATAGATTTTTTTCTTTTCTTAATTCATATAGTTTTTCTCCTAAGTTCATATATTCACCTTTTTCCTTTCTGATAAAATTATACATTTTTACTTAGTTGCTTTCTAGCAATTTGAGTTGGAAATTTGTCAACTGAAGTTAACATTCTTACATCCTCAATGGTTACATGTACTCTTTTATAACATCATATAATTTATTTATTGGAAGTCCTACTGTTGAAAAATAGTTTCCTTCTATTTTATTTACAAATACACCAAATTTACTTTGTATTGCATAAGCTCCTGCTTTGTCATAAGGCTTGTCTTCTTCTATCCATTTCTCTATTTCTTCATCTGTTATTTCTTTAAGATATACATTCGTTTTGTCATAATCTTTATATTCTGTATATCTATCTTCTTTTTGTATTAATACAGATAAACTTGTTATTACTGTATGGTTTGTGTTTCTTAATGTTTTTAGCATTCTTATTGCATCTTTCTTGTCTTTTGGTTTTCCAAACACTTCATTTTCCTTTAATACCATTGTATCTGAACCAATAACAATTCTATCTCCTTCTGTTTTATCAAATACTGCTTTTGCTTTTATATATGCTAATCTTTTTGATTGTTCTTCTATTGTTAGACCTTTTTCAAAATCTTCTTGCACATTACTAACAATTATTTCATATGGTATTTCTAATAAGTCCATAAGTTCTTTTCTTCTTTGTGACTGAGATGCTAAGATAATCTTCATTAATATTTTCTCCTATTCTCCAAAAACTGCTATATAATCTTTCTTAAATTTTTCGATTCCTGCATCTGTTAAAGGATGTCTTATGCATTGTTCTATAACCTTATATGGTACTGTTGCAATATCTGCACCAGCTAATGCACAATCAACTATATGTATTGGATTACGTACACTAGCACATATAATTTCTGTTTTAATATTTTGTGCTTTGAATATATTTGCAATAGTTCTTATTAAATCAATCCCTGGAGTTGCTATATCGTCTAATCTTCCTAAAAATGGTGATACATATGTTGCTCCTGCTTTTGCTGCGAATAATGCTTGTGTTGCATTAAATATAAGTGTTACATTAGTTTTTATTCCTTCTTTTGATAAAACTTTAACAGCCTTTAATCCTTCTGTTGTCATAGGTATTTTAACTACCATATTAGGGTGTATTGCTGCAATTTCTCTTGCTTCTTTTATCATCTCATCTGAATTAATGGTTGTTGCTTTAACTTCTCCACTTATTGCTCCATCTACAATAGATGTAATTTCTCTTATTACCTCCTTAAAGTCACGTCCTTCTTTAGCTATTAGTGATGGATTTGTAGTAACTCCACAGATAATTCCCATATCATTTGCTTTTTTGATTTCTTCTACATTTGCAGTATCAATAAAAAATTTCATAATTAGACCTCCTAAAATTTATTATATTCATATGTTATCATATATTTTTTTGCATTTCAATGTTTGTTTTGCAATAATAATTCCTCAGCATGATAATACTAAGGAATTATTACTATTTATTTTCTATTATTAAATTACTTTCTATTTTGTAATGCTTGTGCAAAATCTTCTCCTACAAATATTATATAAGATTTGGCACTATCATCTTTGGTAGTATATGCTAATAAGTAATTATTATTTTCAGCTAATACTACATTTCTAAATTTTATTTTTGTTATGGATGTTTCTTTTGGTTGTATATATAATAAATTTTGACTGTTATTCTCGAATCTGTTTAATTCCCTAACATCCTTTGTATTATTCATATTAACAAAAGAAAATTGGTTAGCTTTTAATGCTATCATCTGGTTTGAATAGTTTTGTATTTTTAAATTAAGAGTAACTTGATTTGTTATTTCATCTTCTTCGAACGATTCTACTATTATGCTTATTCCTTCTTCTTTAATTTTAACATTTTCTTTCATATTATAGTGTCCATTATTTAGTCTAACAGGATTGATACTAGATAGTATAAGCAATGCTAGTATTAATACACAACCTATGAATAGTAATTTACGTCCATTATCTTTATTCTTGTCTGCTTCATCTTCTTTATTGCTTGCAACTTTTTTTAATTTAGAAATTGCATATAAAAACAGTGTAATTACAACAATATATGGAGTAATAAGAATTAGTGCATTTGAAGCAGTAACTCCATATACAATTCCAAAATCATATATTCCATGGAAAATCGTTGGTATAAGTAAACTATAAATCATATTAATATGATATTGTTTTTGATTTTTATTCTGTTTTTCTTGTTGGGCAATTCCTAAAAAATACCCCATTAATATTCCATAAACAATATGTGCTGGTACTGAAAATATCATTCTATAGATCGCTGTATTAATTCCACTTGAAGTAAATACATATATTATGTTTTCAAATGTAGCAAAACCAATTGCTGAAAAAGCTGCATAAATGATAAAATCATATTTATTGTTTATTTCCTTATTCTTAATTCCAATCCAGTATGCTGGCAAAAACTTACACACTTCTTCTATTAATGCTACACCTATCATGCACTCTATAATATATCCTATAAATGAATGGTTATTTGGTAATAATACTTTAGCTATCCATTCAAATATAGCTGCAACTATAGTAAATATAATGCTAATTCCTATAATTTTTCTTAATACTTTTTTATCTTTCTTTTCTGGATCTTTTTTGTAAATGTATTTTCCCAAAATATATGAAGGCAATATTATGAGAATTATTAATATTAATAAATTCATTTATTTTTCTCCTGTTCTTTCATTTTAGATTTACTTATTACCCATTTTGTTTATGCAAAATTCCAAACAATCCAAGGCAAATTACACCAAAATACAATACATAAAAACCTAGAACAAAACGCGCTATAGAAAAATCTAATCTCATATGTAAGATTACTGCCAAAAGTATCACTATACCTGTTGATATTAATGAAAGTTTTGAACTGTTCATTTCTGCTATTTTTTTCCCAATTCCAATTTCAAATAGTTTTGGTATATAGTTTGCAACTATATCTTTAAATATAAATAGAAAATTAATTATTGCAATAATTACAATTATTATTCCTTCAAAATGGTTATAAAGATGTACATTTGCGGAATATCCCCAAGCAGTAACTCTAGCATATGAGATAACTGCGCCAAAAAACATACATATAGTTCCTACACAAGCCAATATTCTTGTTGTTTTAAGTTTTTCTAAAAATTCATTCATTTTTTCATTACCCCTATCTATTAAAATTTTTATATTTAACATTTTTATTTACAATATTTATTATAATATGAAAGTATCTCTTCCATTACTAGCCTACTAGACTTAGAACACTTTCCCCCATTAGTATAATAGTCTTGAAATGCTTCAGCACAAACTTCCTCATATTTATACTCATTTATATCTTGATTTTTTGAAGCAGCATAACCTGAAATGTCATTTAGAAAATCATCAAATCTTGTACTCTCATCATATCTTCTAAATGCATTGATTACAATCTCTCTTGCAGTTGTTTGATATTGTGGTGCTTTCTCAGTTAAAAATTGTCTATATTTTGAGCTTTCACTATCTATTATATAAATTGTATCTTCTATCCCATAACGACTTGTTCTTATTAAATCTATTACTACATGTCCTAATTCATGAGCAACTATAGCTTCTGGTGTCGTTGCTTCATCTAAGAATTTAGCTCTTATGCTCTTAGTAATTGCATTTTGCATTCTTGTACTATTTAAGAAATATCTAGCGTCCAATAAGACTTCATTTTTCACAACAATTGGAAATTCTGTTGAATTTACACTTTTTATAAACATTGATTGTTTAACTCTAGCTAATGCCATAGGTTCATCAGATAATATAGAATTTGCTATTGTTATATTAGTGATATTCCCTCTTAATTTAGGAAATAGATTGTATGTGTTTGATAAAGCAGAATCTATCATTCTTGCTGTCTTTATATCCATTTCACCTAAAACAATAGCTGGAATATTATACTTTTTTTCCATTTCAGCTTCTATTTTATTTATTTCAGGATTATTATATTTTCTACGTTGCTTTTCTGCCTCTATTTTAATCTCATTTATTGCCTGTTCATTGCTAGTTATATTTTTAGTATATGTAGCTTCATATTCAACTGCAGTTGACATGCCTAAATTCACATTTTGAAAATCTTTATCTGTTGAATCTGCTTCAATTGTTTCTCTTGCTGTTTTTACAATTTGTGTAAACAACTGCAGTACTTCAACGTCTCTGTTTTCAACTGTTACAATTTGTGCACTTATTTTCTTTTTGCTATTTCCATTAGTATATACAACTAAAGTATGTAATCCTTGAGCATTACATGTATAATATGCACATTTAATGCCATTTACTGTTGTTTCATTTATGTTTTGAATAATTGTATAACCAGCATTCTTAGCAGCTTCAACTAATTTTTCAGGTTCTTTCATAACATCTTGATATGAATTATCAGTAACTTTAAGTGACATTTCTATACTTAAATCTTCACGTGCTAATTCCAGACCTTTTCCCTGAACATTCACTTTACAATTCATATCAGCTGGTATACTAAATTTAAAACCATTTACTATTGCTGTTGTCTTGCTATTGTTGGGAATATATTGATCACTTGACAAGTCATCAATATAATTACTACTTGTTGTACTATTAGTTGGTTTGCTTTCATATCTTAATGATGTAAAAAAAATTCTAATTCCTGAACCCACTATTATTAAAATTAGAAGTAAAACTATTACTAGAAGCACAATTGCAATGGTTGAGAAGCCCTTCTCTTCTTCATAATTTTTCTTTTTCACAATTTATTCTCCTTTTCTATTTTATTTGTTTTATTATACCATGCAATTATTTCGATTATGTTACAATTGCTTTACAAATATTTTATTCTCTATTTTTGTAAAATTATGTCTAAAAAAGGCACACATGATTAAAGATTTTTTACCCTAAATTTAATTCAATTTTTATATAAAAATTGAGTACCAAAAACTATAAAAAGTTCTTGATACCCTTTGGTCTTTAGCTTCTTCGGTTCAGAATAGTGTAGTACTGGCGGTCTATCTCTTGTTTTC
>CANPCK010000043.1 GCA_947572545.1 uncultured Clostridium sp.
TGAAAACCCCAGAAAAATATCAAAATTTTTCTGGGGTTTGTCAATACTCTGTAAAAAATTCCTAAGAAATTAGGAATTTTTTTTGACTGTTTACATATATATAATAAAAACAAATATACACAAATTCTAAAAAGCCGAGATTCGAGAATTTGAAATATTTGCATAACTATTTTGTAAGGATATTTGATTATTTATCAATAAAACAAATTCCAACAATATAGAAAAGATAGACGAGGAGGAATATAAATGTTAGAAGCTGTAAAAGAGAATTTATGCATAAACAGAATTGTAGGAAGTAGAAACTTTAACATTACAATTGAAGGAGATTCTATAATTCCAGATACAAAACCTGATATACTTAATGCAATAAATGTTACAGGTAATGTCTGCATATATAAAAAGGAAATATTAGATGGGAAAATAAGACTAGATGGAAATGTAAATATATATCTTATGTATCTTGCAGATAGTGAGAATAATAGAATAAGAGGATTTAATACAAGTCTTGATTTTACTGAGATACTTGATTTTCCAGGAATAGAAAGTAAAATGACTCTAGATGAAGAGATTAAAATAAAAGAAATGGAATGTAAAGTTTTAAATGGAAGAAAAGTAAATATAAAGGCAATGTTAGAAATCAAAGCAGATGTATTTTCAAATGAAAAAGAGGAAGTTATAAGAGAAATAACAGATGTAGAAGATATACAATCACAAATGATGACAATAAATATGAATTCGTTAGTAGGACAGAACTTTACAAAAGCATCAGCCAGAGAAACATTAATAATAGATAATACAGATGAATTAGAAGAAATATTGAATGTAGAATTTAATATAATGAACCAAGATACAAAAATTAGTTATAATAAAGTACTTGCAAAAGCAGATGTAGAAATACGAATGTTATACTTAACAGAAACACGGAAAAGTTAAAATATTAGAAGAAACAATACCAGTTATGGGATTTATTGATTTAGTGGGAGTTTCAGAAGAAAATATATGTGATGTAAAATATAAAATTAAAAATGTGGTAATAAAACCTAACAGCAAAGAAGAACATTCTGTATATGTAGAAATAGAATTTGAAATATTTGCAAGAGTGTTTGAAAACAGAGAAATAAGTATAATGCAAGACATGTATAGTCCTAGTAGAAACATAACATTCAAAGAAAATAGAATGAGTACAATGGTAAATATGCGAAATACAGAAGAAATGATCAATATTAGAGAAAAAGTAAGGCTTGAAGATGCAGAATATCTAAAAATATGTGATGTTCAGGTAATGCCAAATATTTCTGAAACAGAAGTAGTGAGAGACAGAGTAAGACTTAATGGAAATGTAGACTTGAACTTCATACTAACAAATAATAATGAAGATAATGTCATAACATTAAAGAGACAGGTACCATTTGAATTTACTAAAGAGATTGATGGAATTAATGAAGAAAGTAAAATAAGTGTTACTATTGTTCCTAAATTTAGAGAATTTGTTGCAGATAATATGGAAGTAAATGCAAAGATTGATTTAGCATTAAATACAAATTCATATAATTTAGAAACAGTAAATGTAATAGATAATATAGAAGAAACAGAAGAAGGAGAAGAACACTCATACAGTATGGTAATATACTTTGTAAAACCAGGAGATACACTATGGAAAATTGCTAAAAAATATAGAAGTACAATTGAAGACATAGCAAGAATAAACAACATAGAGAATCCAGATAAAATAGAAGTAGGAACACAATTATTTATACCAAAATGTTCAATATGTAGAACACAAATAAATGTATAATCATAATATAATATATGGATAAAATATATTCAAGAAAAAGGTTAACAGTACCTAAAATACTTGTTAGTAGGTTCTCAGAAAGAAAAGAGTACTTGAAAAAAATAAGAAGAATAAAAATTAGCCTTGTATTGATAATAGCTGTAATCACAATGGTGTCAATTGTAAATGGAATAAATCCAATAATAAATAAACTATGTATAGATGCCAGTAAAAAAGAAGCAACCATTGTTTCAAATAAAAAAGCTACAGAAGTAATGGCTAATTATACATATGAAGATATGGTGACAATATATAGAGATTCAAATAACAATATTACGATGTTAAAATCTAATATAATAGCGATAAATGAGATAACATCGGATGTAGCACAGAAAATACAGGAAGAATTTGTAGATAATACTGAAAGTACAACATATTTAAGAGCACGGAAGTTTAACTGGTACAAGAATTTTATCAGGGATGGGTCCTAATATTCCGATAAAGTTATCAATTTCAGGAACAGTTTTAACAAAAGTTAGAAGCGAATTTGAAGCAGCAGGAATAAATCAGACAATACATAGGTTGTATTTAGATGTGACATGTAATGTGAATATACTTACTCCATATGATGTTGTGGAGGATAGTATAAGCAATGAAATTGTTTTAATAGAAAATATTATAGTAGGGGTAGTTCCATCAACATATTATAACTTAGAAGGAATGGAAAAAGAGAATTTGGTGGATATAATAGAATAAGTGTAGGGGATGACCTCTACACTTTTTTAAGCTCTTTTATATGGCTTCATTTCATTGGTCACATTAAGCAAATAATCAATGGATACTCCATAATACTCAGCAAGTTTGATAAGAACTCTAGTAGGAATATCATTTTTACCAATTTCATATTGGGAATATCCAGTTTGTGACATATCAAGATACTTTGCAACCTGAACTTGAGTTAAATCTTTGTCTTCTCTAAGTTCTCTTAGTCTATTATACATAATTGCCCCCCATTTCCAAAAAATAGATATAAAAGACGTTGGCTTTGACCTTGCATAAATATATTTTAAAACAACATAAATCCACGTAACATAAAATAACACAAAACAAGTTAAAATACGCGAAAACAACGCAAATTACGTTTAAAAAGACACTAAAACCAATAATTTTTTATGTAAAATATTGAGCCTGTGCCAAGAATACATACTTTTTATATTATAAGTTCTTTTTTGAATTTTGTCGATATTTGTCGAAAAATTTATTCAAGAATAAATTTTTATAATTGAGTTAAAAAGTAAAATATTTATAAAAATCTTGACACTTGGGCAAAATGGGTATATAATACTTATGTACTAAAATTAAACTAGAAGAGTGGAAGCAAATTCCACTCTTTATGTGTGTTAGGGAATGAATACACAAGAGAAAGGGTGAAACATTTGGCAAATATAGAAGAAAAAGTACAAGAATTAATAAAAAGAAAGATTGAAAGCTTAGGATATAGTTTATATGATGTAGAATATGTAAAAGAACGGAAAAGATTATTTTCTAAGAATATATATAGACAAACAAGAAGGGATTGACTTAAATGATTGTGAAAAAGTATCAAATGAAATAAATGAGATATTAGATAAAGCAGACTATATTGACAAACAGTACTTTTTAGAAGTTTCATCACCAGGAATAGAAAGAATTTTGAGAAAAAATGAGCATTTAGAACAAAGCATATTTAAAGAGATAGAAATTAAACTATTTAGACCAATAGAAAAACAAAAGCAATTTATTCGGAACACTCTTGAAATTTGATAAAGAAAAGATATATATAAAAGTAGATACAGAAGAAAGAGAAATAGAAAGAAAAGATATAGCACAAATAAAATTAAAATATAGTTGGTAAAATGTTTGAAAAAGAATTAGTATAGTGCTAGGCAAATTTGAAGTTAATAACCGAAGGCGTACTATTTGTACGTTGAGGATTATTAATTTCAAATTTAACGAGGCAATATGCTGATTATCTTTCAAACAGAGAAAGGAAGGAAATTAAAATGAAAGCAATAGACAATAAAGAATTAGAAATCGCATTAGAAACATTAGAAAAAGAAAGAGGAATAAAAAAAGAATATTTAATAGAACAAATAGAGGCAGCTCTAATTACAGCATATAAAAATAACTATAAAGATAGTGAGAATGTAAAGGTAGTAGTAGACACAGTTTCAGGAGAGACACATATTTATTCTGTAAAAGAAGTTGTAGAACAAATAGAAAATCCTGTACTTCAGATATCAAAAGAAGATGCAGCAAAAATAAGCAAAAAGTTAGAGATAGGAGATACTGTAGATATAGAATTAAATCCTAGAAACTTTGGAAGAATTGCAGCACAAACAGCAAAACAAGTTATAATTCAAAAATTAAGAGAAGCTGAAAGAGATATAGTATTTGGAGAATTCAATGAAAGAAAAGGTGAGATTGTATCAGGGCTAGTTCAAAAAGCAGATACAGGAGTAGTGATATTAGATCTTGGAAAGCTAGAAGGAATAATGCCAGCAAAAGAACAAATACCAGTGGAAAAATATAAAGTAAATGACAAAGTAAAAGCATATGTTGTAGATGTAGTTAGAGGAGCAAAAGGTGCTCCACAAGTTATAGTATCAAGAACATCAGGAGAATTTGTAAAGAAATTATTTGAATTAGAAATTCCTGAAATATATGAGGGATTAATAGAAGTAAAAAGTGTATCAAGAGACCCAGGAAATAGATGCAAAGTAGCAGTACATGCACAAAATGAGAATATTGATCCAGTAGGATCTTGTGTAGGACAAAAAGGGGTTAGAATTCAAAATATAATAAATGAATTAAGCGGAGAAAAAATAGATGTAATAGAATGGAATGAAGATCCAGCAATATTTATATCATCAGCATTACTTCCTGCAAAAGTAATGGCAGTTGATATAAATGAGGAAGAAAAATCAGCAAGAGTAATAGTTCCAGATGATCAATTATCTTTAGCAATAGGAAAATCAGGACAAAATGCAAGACTTGCTGCAAGACTTACAGGTTGGAAAATAGATATAAAATCAGAAACACAATTTAGAGAAATGCTAACACAAATTCAAGAAAATGAAGAATTAATAGAGGAAGAAAATGAAGAATAGTAAAGAAACTAGAACTTGTATAGCTTGTAGAAAGAAAGAATATAAGTACAATTTAATTCGTATAGTAAACTCTAAAGAAAATGGAATTACAGTAGACTTTAAGCAAAACTTAGAAGGACGTGGAGCGTATATATGTAAAAAAGAAGAATGTTTTGATAGGATGCTAAAAAGTAAAGCTTTAGTAAGAGCTTTAAAAACAAATATAGAACAAGAAAAATATAAAGAAATAAGAGGTGTAGTGTTTGACAGATAAAGAAAAGATCTTAGGCACAATTGGGCTTGCTGCAAGAGCTCGGTAAAATTGTTTCAGGTATGGATGCGGTTGTTGAAGCAATAAAAAAACATAAGGTTAAATTGGTAATAATCGCAATTGATACATCAGAAAAATCAAAAGAAAATATTAAATATGTTTGTACTAATAATGAAATAAGTACAATAGAATTTAGTAATATGGAAGAATTAGGAAACATAATAGGAAAGAAAAATCGAGCGATTATTGGGATAACAGATAAAAGCTTTTCAGAGCGGAATAATAAGAAAAGTGGAGTTGCCACATGTGCAGAGTGATTCACAATCAAACGAATCAGAGAAACTTAATATTGTTGTTCAAAAAAAATATAATGGGGGTGATTTGCTATGAGTAAAATAAAAATACACGAGTTAGCAAAAAAATTAAATAAACAAAGTAAGGAAATTATGGATGTGGCAAATAAACTTGGGTTAGATGTAAAAAGTCATTTAAATACAATAGATGAAAAAATAGCAGATAAAATAGAAAAAGAATTATCAAGTAAAAAAAGTGAAAAAGCAAATAATGCTACTCAAAAACAAGAAGAAGCAAAAAAAGAAAAGGCAAATACTACGCCTGTTATAATCAGAAGAGAAGTGATAATTTCAGATGAAGAACTTGCACAAAAAGAAAAACAGAAACCAAACAAAGAAGAAGCAAGAAGAAAAGATGTTGGATTTGTAGAAAGAAAAAGAAATCAAGAATACAACATTGTATATAGAAATAAACCTTCTAAACCTATGACAGCTAGTGAATTATTTGGAATTCCTTCTAAACCAAAACAAGAAGAACCAAAAAAACAAGAAGAACCAAAAGAAGAAAAGAAGGAAATAGAAGAAAAGATAGAAGAACCTACAATAATAGAACAACCTGTAAAAGAAGACACAGCTAATGTAAAAAGAGAAACACCAAATAATTTTGAAAATAGAAGGAATAATTTTAAAAATAATGAAGGACGTAATGATAATCGTAGATTTCAAAATAACAACAATAGACCAAGATTTGAAAATAATCGTCCAAGAAATAATTATGGAGACAATAACTATCGTTCAAATAACAACTTCAATAGAAATAATAATAATGAAGGACGTCAAGGATTCGATAGAAATAATAAATTCCAAAATAAAAACAATTATGGTTATAATAATAATGGAAATAGACAAAATAATAATAACTCTAATTATAATAACAATAGACAAAATAACAATGGGAATTTTAGAAATAATCAAAAAAGAACATTAGATGACAGAGGAATAGAAAAGAACATCAAAAACATTATAGCACAAGACTTAGGTGAAAAAGAAAGTGTTAGAGAATATAATAGAAGTATAACAAAACAAAAAAATAATAAAAATACAGCCGATGAAAATAGACAAAGAAAGAATGCAAAAACAAGAAGAAATGAAGAATTTGATAGTGGAAAACTTAAAAATCTAAAACAAGAAAATAAATTATCACATATGTTTGGAGATATAGAAGGCGGAATGCTAGACTATTATGACTTAACAACAGTTAGAGGAAAAAAAGGCAAAAAGAAAAATAATCCAAACGAAGAAAGAACAAAACAAAAAATATTTAAACTTACAGAAATAACAATTCCAGAATCAATAACAGTAAAAGACTTAGCACAAGAAATGAAAAAAACAACAGGAGAAATAATCAAAAAGCTTCTTGACTATGGAATAATGGCAACATTAAACAATGAAGTTGACTTTGATACAGCATTTCTTGTAGCACAAGAATTTGGAATAACTGCTATAAAGAAAGAAGTAGTTACAGAAGAAGATATACTATTTGATGATTCAGAAGATAAAGCAGAAGACTTAAAACCAAGACCACCAGTAATAGTTGTTATGGGACACGTAGACCATGGAAAAACATCACTTCTAGATGCAGTTAGATCAACAAATGTAATAGAAGGAGAAGCAGGAGGAATTACACAACATATAGGAGCATACAAAGTAGAAGTAAACGGTAGAGAAATAACTTTCTTAGATACACCAGGACATGAGGCATTTACAAGTATGCGTGCAAGAGGAGCACAAGTTACAGATATTGCAATACTTGTAGTTGCTGCAAATGATGGAGTAATGCCACAAACAGTAGAAGCAATAAACCATGCAAAAAATGCAAATATACCAATAATAGTTGCAATTAACAAAATAGATGTAGAAGGAGCAAACCCTGAAAAAGTAAAACAAGAATTAATGAAATACGAATTAGTACCAGAAGAATGGGGAGGAAATACAGTATTTGTTGAAATTTCAGCTAAAAAGAGAATAAATATTGATGGACTACTTGAAATGGTATTATTGGTTGCAGATGTTCAAGAACTAAAAGCAAATCCAGATAAACAATCAAAAGGAGTTGTAATAGAAGCTAGACTAGACAAGACAAAAGGACCAATAGCATCAATGCTTGTACAACGTGGAACATTAGATGTAGGAGACACAATAGTTGTAGGATCTGTTATAGGTAGAATTAGAGCAATGGTAAATGATAAAGGCAAAAAAGTTAAAAAAGCTGGACCTTCTACACCAGTAGAAGTAATAGGACTAACAGAAGTACCAGAAGCAGGAGAAATATTTTATGAGGTAGAAGACGAAAAGACAGCTAAACACTTAATAGAAAAAAGAAAACGTCAAGAAAGAGAAAAATCAATTAATGCAATGTCAAAAGTTAGCTTAAATGATCTATTCTCTCAAATAGAAAAGAATAAGCTAAAACAACTAAATTTAATAGTAAAAGCCGATGTACAAGGATCAGTAGAAGCAGTAACAACAAGCTTAGAAAAAATATCAAACGAAGAAGTAAAAGTCAAGGTAATACATTCAAATGTTGGTGGAGTTACAGAATCAGATGTTAACTTAGCAAAAGTTGCAAACGCAATAATAATAGCATTTAATGTAAGACCAGAAGCAATTGCAAAAGATATGGCACAAAAAGAAGAAATAGAAATAAAGCAATATTCTATAATTTACAAAGCAATAGAAGATGTAGAAGCTGCAATGAAAGGAATGTTAGACCCAACATTTGAAGAAAAAGTTATAGGAAATGCAGAAATAAGACAAACATTCAAAGTAAGCAGTTTAGGAACAATTGCAGGATGCTATGTATTAGACGGAAAAGTTACAAGACATGCAGGAGTTAGAGTAATAAGAGATAATGTAGTAATATATGACGGAAAACTTGCTTCACTTAAGAGATTTAAAGATGATGCAAAAGAAGTAGTAGCAGGTTATGAATGTGGACTTCAAATAGAAAACTTTAATGATATACAAGAAGGAGATACACTTGAAGTTTATGTTATGGAAGAAGTAAAGAAGTAATTTTTGACAACAAACAGAAGAAAGGGACAGATAATGGCAGGTAAAAATAATAATCGTCTAGGAAGAATAGACGAGGAATTAAAAAAGGAAATTAGTAATATAATTAACTATGAACTTAATAATCCTAAGATTACAGGAATGATAAGTGTAACAAGAACAAAGATCACACCAGACTTGAAATATGCAAAAGTATATGTAAGTATTTTAAACTCAAAAAATCTAAAAGATACTTTAGCAAATTTAAAAAAATCTTCAGGGTTTATTAGAACAGAAATAGCAAAAAGAATAAACTTAAGAATAACACCAGAGCTTATATTTGTATTAGATGATTCTATGGAATATGGAGCTAAAATTGATAAGATATTGAAAGAAATTATTCCAAGTGATAAAATTTAACAAGAATTAGTATATCATAAGACAAAGAAGAATGAAAACAATGAGATCTACAATTCGGTGTTGATACTGATACTGTTGAGGTTTTACCTTCTACAGTATCAGTATATAATTTCATTACAAAATGTATTCATCTATCTATCTTGGCTAATAAAGCAAGATGCTGATTAATGTTAAAATTAAATGGAGGGGGACATAAGATGACACTAGACAATATAAAAGAAGAGATAGAAAAAGCGCAAACTATAGTGATAGTGACGCATGAATCACCAGATGGAGATGCGATAGGAAGTTCGCTTGCTATGTATCAGGCATTAAAACAAATGGGAAAAGATGTAGATGTAGTTATACCAGAGATGCCAAAAACATTTAACTTTTTACCTTGTGCAAATGAAATAAAAAAAGAAGGAAGAAATGATATACCATATGATCTAGGAATATCATTAGACTGTACAGATACAAAAAGGCTAGAAGGATTTGAGCCATGGTATGATACAGCCAAAGTAAAAATATCAATAGACCATCATGGAACAAATTCAATGTTTGCAGACTATAACTATATAGATCCAGTATCACCAGCTTGTGCGCAAATATTGATAGTTGTATTAGGAAGTATAGGAATAACAATTAATAAAGATATTGGAACATGTATATTAGCAGGAATAATAACTGATACAGGTGGATTTAGATATGACGGAGTAACAACAGAAACATTTGAATTCACAGCAAATCTTATTAGACTAGGAGTAAATGTACCAGAAATATATAAAAAAGTGCTAGAAACTAAGACAAGAGCAAATTTTGAACTTAGAAAGCTTGCCATAGATAGAATGGAATTTTTTGGAGAAGACAGAATTGCATTTACATATATAACTATGAAAGATGAAGAGAATTCAAAAGCAGAAGCGGGAGACCATGAAGGGTTAGTAGAATTAGGCAGAGACTTAGAAGGAGTAGAAGTATCAATATTATTAAGAGAAACTGAAAAAGGATTTAAAGCATCACTTCGTTCAAATGAATATGTAAATGTAGCAGAAGCATGTTCTATATTTAGTGGAGGAGGACATATAAAAGCAGCAGGTTGTACAATACCTTATGAATTAGAGCAAGCAAAAGAAAAGATAATAGAACGTATTAAAACGTTTTTAAAGTAATTTAAAAGGAATAATTTATGGATGGTATACTAATAGTGGATAAACCACAAGATTACACATCACATGATGTTGTGAATATAGTAAAAAATACTTTAAATGAAAAAATAGGACACACAGGAACATTGGACCCTTTAGCAACAGGGGTCCTTCCTTTACTTATACGGAAAAGGAACAAAAATATCAAAATATTTAATAAATCATGATAAAATCTATGAATCAGAGATAAAACTTGGAGCAATAACAGATACTTTGGATAGAGAAGGAAAGATATTAGAAGAAAAGTATGTAGAACCAAGAATATTTGAAAAAGAAAATATAGAAAAAGTATTAAAGAAATTTGTAGGAAAACAAGAACAAGTTCCACCAATGTATTCAGCAATAAAAATAAAAGGAAAAAAGCTATATGAATATGCGAGAAAAGGTGAAAAAATAGAAATTCCAGCAAGACAAATAGAAATATATAATATAGAATTAAAAGACATAGACCATGAAAAAAATATAATAAAAATAAAAGTACACTCATCTAAAGGAACATATATAAGAACACTATGTAAGGATATTGCAGAAGCTTTAGGGACAATAGGATATATGAATAATTTAAGAAGACTAAAAGTACGGAGAATTTAATATAGAAAATGCAATAACTTTAGAAGAAATAAGACAGAATAAAGAAAATATAGAATATTTAAAACAAAGAATAATAAGCATAGAAGAAATATTTGAAAATGAAACAAAAATGACTTTAAGTAATAAGAAATTAGAGTTATTTTTAAATGGAGTAAAGATAAACACTACTTTCGAAAATGGATTATGTAGGATATATAACGATAAAAATATATTTGTTGGAATAGGTGAAATGAGAGAAAACAAGTTAAAACGTGATGTTATAATTTAAAGAAGAAATTTTGAATGTTAACTATTGCATAAAATATTTACTTATGGTACAATACTATTATCACTAATAGTGAAGGAGGTGACAATATGTTAACAGATGAACAATTTGACTTTTATGTAAATGAAGTAAGACAAATGAGAAAAGAGCTAAATGACAAAGTTGACAATTTCATAGAAGAACTGAAAGGAAATATTAATGATGTTAGGACAGAACTAAAACAAGAAATTAGTAATGTTAGATCAGAGTTAAAAGCAGAAGTTAATAATGTCAGGAATGAGTTGAAATCAGAACTTGCATTAACTAGGACAGAGTTAAAAGCAGAGATTGCAAGGGGCAGAAAAGAAACAATGGATTTAAGAGAAGATTATTTGGAAGAAGTTGCTAGAAATGCTGCACAGCATGTAGACATTATAAAATTAATGCAAAGTAAAGTTCAAGAGCTAGATGAAAGAAAAGTGGACAAACAACTAAGAACTATTTAATTCATAATAATTTTTTCTAAGCAAAGATTCTTTTGCAAATTGGGGGCAAAATAGATGCCATATAAATGAACGTAAAATAGCTACGTTTATTTACATGGCATCTATTTTTATTACGTAGGAAAATACTAACTTTGTTAGTATATTTCCGAAGTAACAAGGTTAAGTTTCATTAGACAGTGTATATTTGCGAAGCAAAATGCACATATGGCGAAGCCACTTTTCTTATTGTGTAGGAAAAATCGCAGATTTTTCAGAAACAA
>CANPCK010000044.1 GCA_947572545.1 uncultured Clostridium sp.
CTTTGTTTCATTTTTTCTTGTTTTTGGGTATGATTAATAAACCCAAAACTGGGCTTGTTTTGTTTGGTTTGCATTTGTTTTTCTTTCCTTTCTCCAATGAAGAAGTTTATTTTTCAAATTTTTTGTTTTCCTTCTCTTTGGTTTGCATTTATTTTATTGGTTTTCGCTTAAAAAATTATCGAAAGAGAATATTTTTATTAACTTGGTTGGATACTAAGTATAAATGAAATTTGTTTATACTTATCATCCTCAGCCCATGTAAGTAGATTAAATATATTTTTTCGATAGACGTTGGGGTGACCACTTTAGAAAATGTTTGAGCGCAAGCGAATTACATTTTCTTAAGAAGGGGACGCAAGAAAAAATATATTTAATCTAACTTACCGTCACTTTATTTCTCCCCTTATGGTTAGAAACCAATATAGTAAAAGCCAAAACCAAATAAAACCAAAACTATCTTGATTTCCAACCATAAAGAGAAAATTATTTTTATTTTTCTATATTATAATATATGCCATTATTTTTTGCAATACTTTTGTATGGTATTTTTTACATTGTTTTTGTATAAAATATATATATATTTATTTAAAAAAGGAGCTTTATATAGATGTTTGAAATTCAAAAATATAAAAAAAGTAATGTAAAACTTTCAATTAGATTACCAGAAGATGTTCACAATACATTAAAAAAAATTTCTAAAAAAGAAGAAATGAGTTATAATAATGTACTTGTTAGTTGCATCCAATATGCACTAGATGAAACAGATTTAGAAAAATACAAAGATGTTAATTTAGATGATTAAGAAAAGACAAAATTAAAAATTCCTAGGTATTACCCTAAGAATTTTTTAATATATAAATTATTTTCAAAATTTATAGTCTTATTTAATTATATTTTATGATAACTTTTCCCATATTTCTTCTTTTGAAAAGTCTGGAACATAACTATATTCATTACCAAATTTGTTTTTATCAAATTGGCATATTGATTTGTATTCACAATATTCACATGGTGTTTTTTTATTTTTATAATATGGTATTATATCTATTTTTCCGCTTAATATCTCTTTGGAAATATTTTTTATTGTTTTTATTATATATTTTTGTAATATCTCAAATTGTTCTTTTGTTGCAACACTTGAGGTTTTTTCGCTAATCTGCTCGTCTTTGTCTAAGTATACAGGTATCATATCTGAGTATCCTTTTTCAAGTGTTTTATCCATCATCTTTACAACTTTTACATCAGCAAGGACTAATCCTTTCATTTTAAATCTTTTTCGTATTTCTTCTTCTAGTTCCTCTTCTGTTTTTTTCTTGTCTGCTTTTATAATTGGCTCTATTAGATTAAAATACAATACTCCTGCTGGATATAATTTTTCAACTTTTGCCGCTGCATCTAGGTATGTGAGTAGCTGTAGATTAAGTCCATATGCTACATCATTCAAGTCTATATCTTTTATAGATGATTTATAGTCTATTATTCTTAAGTAATTTCCATGTTGTCCTTTTGCTACATCTATTCTATCAATTTTTCCGTATTATTTCTACTTTTTTTCCGATTTTCTAAATCTATTTCTATTGGTGAATATTTTTTTCCTTCTCCAAATTCTACTTCGTGCCCCAATATTTCAAAGTCACTTTCTGTTATTGTCCTTATTATATATTTCATAGCTTTTAAAACAAGTCTTTTTAGTTTTATTGTTTGATTTCTAAATTTTGCTGAGCTAATAAAAATATAGTTCTTTGGTATTTTTAATTTTTCCTCTACTATTTCTTCTATTATTTGTTTTATCGTTTTTTCTTCTAAATTTCTAATTCCTAGGTTCAAGTCTTGTACTCTTTCAAAAAAACTATCTATCACATCATGCATAAAACTTCCTGTATCTAAACTTTCTAACTTAAATGTGTCTTTTTCTTCTACTTTTAACCCATATTTTAGATAAAATGAAAATGGGCATGATTTATATTTTTCTAGTCTTGATACACTAGTTTTTAATGTATTTCCATATAGTTTTTGAACATTTTCTTTATTTAATTTTTGCGGATTGTTTGTATATTCTAAAGCTTTTATTGAGGTTTTTAGTTTTTCTTTCCATTCTTCATCATTTTGAAATATATTGTATATTTCAAACCAGATCTTTTTTATCTCTTTTCTGTCTTTAAAGTTTCTAATATTTAATAATAGCTCATCAAATGTCGCTTTTTTGTTTGTTATCATTTCTGGTCTGGTAATTATATCACTTGTTTCTTCTATTTTAGGAAATATCTTTTTTATTTTCAAAAGTAGTGTTGAAGGCTTTTCTGTTCCTCCTTCACTATTTGATGATACATAAGATATATATAGCTTTTCTTCACTTGTTGTAAATGCTTTATATATATTAAAATTATCATTATATAGAGCTTCTAATGTTGTCTTTGCGAGTTCTATATCTATCTTCTTTAAATTTTCTCTATCTAAATCATTCAAAAATCCCTCATTATTGTTTACACTTGGGAAACTTCCGATCATTCACTCCTATTATAAATATTACTTTTACTTTATGACTTCTAGACCTATCTACATCTCCAACTGTTACTTGATCTAGTCCTGCTGGGATTTTCCCAAGTCCATTTTCTGAAAATGAAATTTTTAAAAATGCTGAATATGTATCAAATGTTATTTTTTCGTCCCCAAATACTTTTACTATCTCGTCTAATATTTTTACTACAGTATTAAAGCTTGCCTTGTATTCTTCTTCTATTTCCTCATTTTCCTTTTCTAATTCTTTTGCTTTTATCTTTAATTTTTTATCTATATTTTCATTTATTAAAAATTCATATATTGCTTTTGTTATATTTCTTGCTGACTGATCTTTCATGCATGTTTCTCTAAATTTCAATAATGGTTCTACTATTTTCTTTCTGGTTTGATTTAATTTTTCTAGATTTTCTTTATTATTTTCCCCAAATTTCCAATCTTCTTTATACCATTTACTATATTTTATTCCCCATTTTTTACAATAATTTTCTAACAAATATATATCTTTTTCTTCTACATCACAAAATAAGGTTTTAGCATATGATATTACACTATCATATGACCAATTTTTTGAAAATACTTCTAACACACTTATTATATATTTTATTAATATGTTTTGACTTAGGTCTTTTTTCTCATCTATATATACTGGTATTTCATATTTTGAAAATATGGCTTTTATTAAGCTTGAATATGTTTCTAGATTTTTTGTTATTATCCCAATTTCTTTATATCTGTATCCATTTTCTCTTACCTTTTCTACAATCTCATTTGCTACATGCTCAATTTCTGAATATGGATTTGCTGCTAAAAATATTTTTATATTTTTACTTTCTTTTTCGTATTTTTTATAGATATTTGCATATATATTTTCTTCTAAGTGCATAAGTTCTTGATTTTTAAACCTATATTTCTTATTCAGATATACTGGTTCTTCTATTTCTATATTGTTATTTTTTGCTATTTCTATTAGTTTATTTATTGCTATTTTATTGCTATAGAATATGTCGTTTTCCTTAGATACATTGTCTATTTTTTCTATATTGTCTAATGACATTGTAACATTTATTTCTCTTGAAATTTTCATAAGTTCTTCTATTATTTTATATTCTTGAGGAGTAAATCCTGCAAATTCGTCTATTAAAATTACTGAATTATTAAACATTTCTGTGCTTTTTATATTTTCTGCAAGTATTGTCAAAGTATCATTTTCGTCTAAAAATTTTTCGTCTATTTTTACTTCATATTCTTTATATATCTCATCTATATCATTGAGTTTCATTTTAAGGAATTTGTCTTCTGTATTTTCCATAGCATTTGTTAGCTTGTCTGCTGTTATATTGTGCTTTTTTAGTTCTGTTATTGTTTTTCCGTATTGTTTCAACATTTTGCATGTTTTTGCCTAAAAATTTTAAGTCTTTTTTCTTTTTGTCTAAAATATCATATATTAACATTGATTTTCCAAATTCTTCTATATTTTTTAGGTTATTCCCTACTTCTTTTATTACTCTATGTGCCATTCTACTAAATGTTAAAACCTCAGCATTAATAGCAGCTCCCTCTGTTACTTCTAAAAGGTTTCTTTCAGCTGTAAATGAGAACTGCTCTGGTGTGATTATATATATTTTTTGCGGATTTTTTATTATTTTTTTCACATAATTAAAAAGGTATGTGCTTTTTCCGCTTCCTGCTTTTCCATATATTATTCTTAGTTTCATGTGTGTATTTTATCATAGATTAAAAAAAATAGCTAGATTTTAAAATGGTTATTTACTATTTGTATAATTATTTTATATAGCAAAAGAGAACACCTAAGTGTTCCCTTTTGCTATCTTGTTTGCTCGCTTACTTGTCTTCTCTCTCATGGACGAAGTTCAAGTAGGCATCATACCTCTCCATCTTCCATCTGTATCCAAGTACTTCAAGTTTTTTTGCAAGATAGGATATTTCTATTATGCATCTCTTTTCCAATAGAATAGATATTGCTGTGCTAAGCCTGCTAAGTCACTGTATTTTTCTTTCGCTAGGTTTTGTATAAGTGTTTTTGATACTTTGTTTTCATCGTCTTCTTTTATGTATAGCTCATTCATTACTCTTCTAACCCATACATCTATTGGAAATACACTAAATTTTTTTAACGAGAATAACATTATACAGTCTGCAACTTTTCCTCCAACTCCTGAAAGTGTTAGTAACTTTTCTCTTAATATTTCAACATTTTGCTCATTTTCTAGTTCTTCTAATGTTATTTCTTTATTTAAAAACATTTTAGTTGTTTCATATATTCTTTTGTCTCTAAAGCCTAGTCCTAAGGCTCTTAAGTCTTCTACACTTGCTGTGCCTAATGCTTTCATATCTGGAAATGTATAATATTCTTTCTCTTTATATATTATTTTGTTCCCATATTTTTTTGATATTCTGTCTATTATCCCTTTTATTCTTGGAATATTATTATTTGCAGATATTATAAATGAGATTATTGTTTCCCATAAGTCTTGATTTAATATCCTTATTCCTTTTCCATATTCTATACTTGTTTTAAGATATTCGTCTATATTTGAAAGTGTTTCTTTTATTTTTTCATAGTCTGTATTTAAGTCAAAATAGTCTGTAATTACATGTTCTATATTTCCTTCACATATTCCTTCAAATACAACTTTGTTTCCTTCTTTTTTTACATTTAGAACATTATTTTTAAATATTCCTGTGTAGCTTCCATCTTCTTCTCTATTCCATCTAAAACATTGCCCACAGTCAAATATGTGTACTGGTTCAAATGATGATACATTTTCTAATATATATTTTTGTTCTTTCATTAATTGCTCCTTATTTTTATTGCTTTTTTATAAAGAGGATTAGTTTTTACTTTTCTTATGTTTATTCTTAAGTATGTATTAAAAATTTTCAAACTAATCCTCTTTATATATTTTATTTTTTAAGCTTCTGGTTCGACTAAACCATAGTTTTTACCGTCTTTTAACTTAAATATTACATTTACTTTTCCTGTTTCAATATTTATAAATGGCATGAATGCATTTCCCATTTCTTCAAGTTTCATTTTAGCATCTTCTGGTGCTATTGGTTTTATGTCATAATATACTGTTTTTAGTATTTCATCTTCTACTGGTTTTTCTTCTGCTACAAATGCTAGTTCTTTTACTCTGATTGAGTCTTCTTTATTTATTCTATCTCTTTTTGTTTTTGCTTTTCTGATTTGTCCTTCTAATATATCAATGTTTTTGTCTATTGATGCATATAAGTCTTTATGTTCTGTTACTGCTCTATATGTATTTGCTTTTGTTATTACATGCATTTCTGCTATTTGTAAATTCTTTTCTGTTCTTATTGTAACATTTACATTAAGTTCTTCATCAAAATATTTTTGTATTCTTTCTAATTTCTTTTCTGTATATTCCTTTATTGCGTCTGTTGCTTTTAAATCTTTTCCTGTTATTTTTATATTCATAACTTATTTCTCTCCTTTTTGTTATATTTATATTTATTATATATGCTTTTGTTCTATTTTTCAAGACCTATTTTTCTATGTTTTATCATATACATAATTATTTTAATAATTTCTTTCTTATCGTTGAAGTTATTTTCTCCTCATTATATGATTTTCCCCCTGTTTCAAACCTTAATATTTCTATTCCATTTTTCTTTGATATACTATCTTTTAACTTATCTTTTTCTAGTTGTATTGGATTATTTTTATGATATTCAAATCCATCAACTTCAATAAACAGTTTTGGTTCATTATTCATTTTGTCATATATAACAAAATCTATTCTGGCTCCATTATTTACATATCTCTTTTCTTTTTCATTTAAGTTTTCTAAACTTTTGAATAAATTTCTTATAACAATTTCTCTTTCATATTTATAATCTAAATAGTCTTCTTTTATGAATTCGTTATTTAAAATAGTATCCATTATTCTCTCACTTTTAAATTTAGATCTATTAATTAAATTACTATTTAATTTTTCTAGTTTTTTTGAGTATTCTTTATATAATAAGTCAAATACTGAAACTATTTGACTTTCAACAATTTCAGAGTCTATTTCATTATATTTAATGTACTTTAGTAAAGCTTTAATCTCCTGTCCTTCTTCATTAAACAAATTCCTATCTGTGACAATTACAAATTGTTCAATCGCTCTTGATACTGCAACGTTTACCATACAGGGGTCATCTACAAAGTCTATTCCTCTTTTTCCTTGATAGCTACTATCTAATACTGTAGAAAGTATCATAAGTCTTTTCTCTCTACCCTGAAATTTATGAATTGTATCACTTTCAATTTCTGCATTAGTAGATTGATGTATATTATTTGCTTGCATTCTATATGGAGTTGTAATTCCTATTTCATCGTTTCTATATAAGTTTACTCTAGGATCCTTTAATATCTCATATTTTATAACTTCTTGTTCCCTTTCATTAAATGTTCCTTTATTATTGCCTCTTGTAATTTTCCTCATATGGTTTCCTGCTGCTGTATAATACAATATCAATGGTTTGTCAACTTTTAAATGTTCTTTTGTAGAAAATGCAATTAATGCATTATTATAGTATCTCTTGTTACAGAATTGTATAATTTTAGGGTGACATCTATAGTGCTCTTTTAATGTTTCTTTTGGTATACTTTCGCCATATGTTCGTAATATTGCTGATAAAACACTATTTTCAAAATAATCATGACATATATCAATATTCATATCTACTATTTTTTCTTTTATAGTTCTATCTACTATCTGAGGTAATTGCTTTTCATCTCCTACAACTATTACATTTTTGGTACAAGATAATGCGAGTGCTCCTGCTAATAAATCTACTTGTGAAGCTTCATCTATTATTAAATAGTCGAACATAAAATTACTTGGAATACAGTTTCTCAAAGAATATGTCGTACTTAATACTATTGGAAATGCCTGTAAAAATTTTTCTATATCATTTTGATAATTCTGGAAAGTATATTCATTACTTTTTTGATTATATCTTTTGTATAATCTATTTTTGAAAATTTTTTCCGAAATTTCTTGATGTTCTTCTTGTAATTTTTCAAAATTATAAAATTGCAACTTTTCTTTTATTTTTTCATATTCTGCTTGAAGTTTTTCTATTTTTATTTTATAAAATTCTTTTTGCAAGTTTAATATTATCTCTGTTAAATTTTTATCTAGTTGTTTTAAATTTGTAATTCCATATTTAAATAGCATTTTAATTTTGTACAACCACTTTATCTTTATCTTATCCTCAGATAATAATTGGCTATCTAGCATGAACTCTAAAATTCTATCATCAGTTTTGTTATAAAAAGATAACTCTTGTATTTCTTCAAGATCTTGTTCTTCATAATATTTTTCGAAGTATTTCTGTTCTAACCTAAATTCTTCTATTTTCTTCTCTAGCTTGGCTTTTGTATTATTATTTTCTAATAACTCACATAATCTATTATTTAATTCTTTTATACGATTCAATAGTTTTTCTTCATCTTCCTTTAACTCAAATGTCATAACTTTAGGCTGTGGAAGATCTATGAAAAATTTTTCTCTTTTACTTTTTCTACCTAAATCTGCTAGTATAAAATCGTATCCTTGCTTTTTCAGTTTCTCTTTTACATTTTTTACTGCTTCATTATTATTAGAAACTACAGCTACTGTTTTATTCTGCATAATAGCCAAATTTGCTATTATATTTAGTATAGTTTGTGTTTTTCCTGTTCCAGGCGGACCTTGTATAATTGACATTTTCTTTTTAAATACATTCTCCATTGCATTTTTTTGACTTAAATTAAATTTGAATGGGTAAATTATATCTATATTTTCATCTTTCTCTATTTTTGTTAATTCTATTTTATTAATATAATAATTTAAAACACTATCTTCTTTTATGTAATTTAACTTTTCATATTCTGTCTTTATAAAGCTATCTTGTTCCTCTGTTACTTCTTTTTCTTCCTTATTTGGTTTTACATAGTTAGCTATTTCTCTAAAATAACTAATTATATCCTTGTTTAAATTTTCTATTGAATTAGATTTAAATGATAAATCATTGTATCTAAATATTTCTGTTTCTCCACTTTTATATATAACTTTCACTAATTCTTCAAACCTAATTACTTTTTGGATATTAAATAATACCTGTTTTTTATAATATACATCTTTTTCCTCTAATTCTATTGTTTCTGGGTTCTCTTTTATTATTGCATTGGCTTTACTATATTCATACTCTTGTTGACTTTTATAGAATTTTATTTTTATTTTTTGATTCTTACATTGCGAAAAACATTCTACATCTTTTGTTTTGTCTTTCCCTTTAAGTATTACTAATATTTTTTCTTCGTCCATTTCATTTTCCCTTTACTATTTTTTCTATTGCTTCATTTCTGTTCATTATATATTCATAAATAAAGTTTTGCAAGCATATTTATTATTTAACTTTTTATCCATTAAGAAAATTGGACGTTAACGAAATCAAAGATTTCGACGTCCACATGTGCAAAATCGCTTCGCAAATATGCACAGCCTAATGATACAAAAAAGATAGCACTTCATTTGTACTACCTTAAAAATAGTTCTAAAATACAGCCCTTTTCAAAATTTTCTACTAACAACTGTATTTATCTTTTTTTACTTTTTAGCTTTTTTATGCTAAAGGACAATGGTTTGTTTCTATAATTATTCTTATATAACCTTTAGTTATATAACCTAAGTTTTATAGAATCTACGGGGCGCACCGCATTTGTATTGCTCCACGTGTTGTCGTCCGAGCGATACAAGTTATTGGCGTTCACGTTACCGCTGTTCACAACGAACACGTTGAAATTCGCATTGGTACTATTTAAGTTGACACAGCGCGAAGCGACGACTTCTCCTCAACCTTGCCCTATTAATTATTATAGCTTAGTTTACTTTGTTTAACAAGTGCAAATTATATAGTTCAAGCAACTACTTAAGAAATTAACCTTAAGTAGTTGCTTGCTTAAGTTAATTTTAGCTTGTTTAGAACCATCCCTTTTAATTCTTTTTTATTTTTTTGCCATTGAGTATGGGTTTGTTCTTGTTCCTGTGCCAGTTTTCACAACATCAACTTTTGAAAGATCTACTTCGACGATTGGGCGTACAGCATAACCGCCACCATACTGTATTGCTCCACTACCCGATTGGGTCACACCTTGACTTCCAATGTTACCGTTCATGCACAGTGAACGCGCCAAAGACCACTTGATCAACACGAAAGTACACCACACGTGTAGCAACCCAATATGTATTGTGGGTATCCATTCCGATAGAACTGCTTGCTGTCGGATTAGTTAATAGCGCATCATATATTTTCTGTGTTGCTTTACCTGTTATACTACCACCATAGTCAGTGAATGTTGCTGATGTGAATGTAGATAATCCTATTGCCCAACTGTTGTTATTATATTGTACACTTCTATCCAATTTTCCTCCTCCTCCTACTTTTCCTGGTTCATATCCGTATATTATTGGACATTGTGTATAATATGGTTTATACTTCGTTCCATATTCTGGATATTGAGCTTTTCTATCTATATCTGCTGTCATATTTGTTACTTTATCTATATCATCTTGATTTATACTTCTTGCAACTATTGCACCACTTCCATATGTTGACGAATTTCCAAATGCTGTGCTACATGCATCATTTAATATTTTTACTACATTATTATATCCATTTTCTCCTTGTAATGTTATATTTCCTACTAACGTTTCTGATATCAGTAATAGTTTATTTCCTTCTACTCCCCATATTCTCCACTTCATACTATTATTTGCTGGGAACATTTGGTTACTTCCTGTTCCCGAATATACTCCATTTACTGTATAATTACTTCCTGCTGGCACATAGTTTACATATTTCCCTATTTCTCCTACTTCTCCTAATTGGTCTGGTGTCAGTGGATCTGGTTCTGTACATTTTGCTGTTGTTGTACTTGTACAGTATATATAATATGTGTTTGAGCCTGATGCTTTATATAGTATTGCATAGGCTGTCACTGTACTTGAATCTCTTAATCCTGCTATGCTTGAATATGTTCTTGTTGTTGTGTTTGCAGTTGTTGCAAATCCATATAAGCTATATCCACTTACACTTGAGCTAAAACTAAAGTCTGTTGTTCCTGTTGTACTATCTGCTAATACTGTACTCATTGCTGATGTACTTGTAAAATATTCATTTCTGTATTTTGTCATATCTGTTACTACTGTTTTACTACTTGGATAATATATTTTTACACTACTTCTATATACTGCATAGTATGTACTTCCATTTGTATATGATGTTGCAAGAGTCATTGTACTAGTAGCACTTGCTACTCCTACATATGTGCTATTATATTTTCCTACACTGCTTGATACAACACTTGGTACTGTCAAGTTATTTTCGATCTTTGTTCCTGTATAGTTCATATAATTTATTGCTGTAGCTTTCTCTGTTGCTAGTGTGAAGCTTCCTGATGCACCGATTACTATTATAATAGAATGTTGCTTCTAATATTTTTTGGTAGCTTGCATAGTATGTCGTATTCTCAGTTATTGTTACTTTTGTTCCCGCTGCTGTTACACTTGCATTTGCTGTAGCTTGTGTCCCCCAGCCATGTGGGGTATATGCTACCCCACCGTCTGTTACATTTGCTATACTTGGTAATGTTATTTCTCCTGTTGTTTGATTATTATTTAGTTTTACTATTTCTGTTTTTGTTTGGTTATTATATGTTTTATATGTTACTGTTATGTCTTTACTATATATTGCATATAGTGTTATGTCATTTGTTGGCATTGTATATTCTGTTAATGCAGTTGTTGCATCTTTATCTGTATTCCATCCTACAAAGTTCCATCCTGCTTTTGTTGCTGTAAGTGTTAAGTCTACTCTCTGTCCTTCTATTACTTGCTTTGTAGTTGATGTAGCTGATGTTCCTCCATTCTGGCTATAGTTATATGTTACTGTATATCTTCCTATTGTCTTAATTGTCTTGTTTTCCACATTTCCTGCTGCGTCTTTTATCCATACATAGTAGTTTGTGTTGTAGTCTAGATTTTCTACTGTTATTTCTGCTAGGTTTAGTGTTCTTTCTACTTCTATCCATCCTT
>CANPCK010000045.1 GCA_947572545.1 uncultured Clostridium sp.
TTTGCACATGTGGACGTCGAAATCTTTGATTTCGTTAACATCCAATTTTCTTATTATAAATACATTAAAAAACAATTTATAATAATTATAAAATTGATTGACATATAAATTAAATAGAACTAAAATATATTGTAGAAAAAGAAAGAAAAATGATGAAAAGAGAAGAAAAATGAGAACTATTTATATGATTTATCTATTAGAAGTATTATCATTAATATTAACATGGATTATTGGAATAATTATTATAAAAGTAAGAAAAAAAACGGGAATATTTAAGCTATTTGGAGTGAGTTCAGTAATATTTATAATTATTTTTGGAGTAAGCTTTGCATTAGAAAGACCATTAATGGATATTAAAGAAATAGAAGTAATAGAGGTAAAAGAAGAACAAGAAATATATAGACCCAAAACAACATATCATTTTATGGATATAACAGAAAGAGTTAATATAAAAGGAAATATAGAGTATAATAAAATAGGAGAATATAACGTTCAATTTGAAGTAAAGACATGGATTGGGAAATATTCAAAAAATATAAAAGTGAAGATTGTAGATACAAAAGCCCCAGAAATCATATTAGATGGAGGAGAAAAATATAATATTTCATATTCAAAAGAATTTGAAGAACCAGGATATAAGGCTATTGACGAACATGATGGAGATATAACAGACAAAGTAATAACAACAAAAGAGGAAATAGATGAAGAAAATTATAATATAAGATATAGTGTACAAGACCAATCAGGAAATAAGACAGAAAAGGTAAGAGAAGTAAGAATTATAGATGATGTATCACCAGAAATAACTTTAAAAGGAGCAGGAACAATCACAATAAATCTAAATGGAAAGTATGAGGAGAAAGGTGCAAAGGCAATTGATGAAAAAGATGGAGACTTAACAAATAAGATAAAGATAGAAGGAAAAGTAGATACAACAAAAGAAGGAACATATACTGTAACTTATAGAGTATCAGATAGTAAAGGAAATGAGGGAGTAAAGACTAGAAAGGTTATAGTGAAAAAATCTCCTGTTTATAATCCAATTCCTAAGCAAAGTGGAAGCAAAGGAACTAAAGGTACAATATATTTAACATTTGACGATGGACCATCTACTAATATCACTCCAAAAACATTAGATATTCTTAAAAGGAAAAATGTAAAAGCTACTTTCTTTATATTAAATTATAATACAGAAGGAGAAAAAATAGTAAAAAGAGAAGTAGCAGAAGGACATTCAGTAGGGATACATGGATATTCACATAGATATAAAGATATATACAAATCAGTAGATACATATATGGCAAATATAACGAAACTACAAAATAAAATAAAAGCTTCAACAGGAGTAAATACAACAATAACAAGATTTCCAGGAGGAAGTTCAAATACAGTAAGTAGGTATAATCCAGGGATAATGACAGTACTAACAAAAGAAGTAGTAAAAAGGGGATATAAATATTATGACTGGAATGTATCATCAGGAGATGCAGGAGAAGCTATTACAGCAGAACAAGTATATAATAATGTAACATCAAGACTTAGTAAATCTAAACAAAATATAGTGTTATTACATGATTATGCAGGTAATACTAAAACATTAGATGCATTAGAAAGAATAATAGACTTTGGATTACAAAATGGCTATGCATTTAGTAAAATTACTCAAAGTACACCAATGGTAACACATACACCAAATAATTAAAATACTATATTATTTTTTTTATTAAATAACAATTTAGTGAGTAAAAACTGAATTGTTATTTTTTTGCATATTTTTCCAATAAAAACTGTACAAAAAACAAATTTAATTATATAATCATATTTGTAAAATTATAAATAAAATTTAAACTAATAACATAAATATAAAATAGGGAGGTATCATTATGGAGCTGAAAAAAATTTTGCAAGGCATAGATGGAATTAAGGCAAAAGGAGATTTAGAACTAAATATAGAGGATTTGACAAATGACTCAAGAAAAGTTAAAAAAGATTCTATGTTTATTGCAGTAAAAGGATTTGAAACAGATGGGCATAAATATATTAAAGATGTAGTAGAAAATGGAGCAAGAGTCATAATGGTAGAAGAGGGAGCAGATATTAAAGAACTATTAGACAGAAAAGATTTAACAATAGTAATGGTTCCTGATACAAGAAGAGCATTAGCAATTTGCAGCTGTAATTTTTATGATAATCCTTCTAGTAAATTTGTTTTAGTTGGAGTAACTGGAACAAAAGGAAAAACTACCACTACTTTTATGATAAAACATATGCTAGAGAAACAAGGAAAAAAAGTAGGACTAATTGGAACTATTGCAACATATATTAACGGAAAAAAAATGGAAGAATCTTCAAGAACTACACCAGAAAGTATAGAACTTCAGAAAAAATTTGCTGAAATGGTAAAGGAAAAAGTTGAAGTAGTAGTGATGGAGGTATCATCACAAAGTTTAAAATGTGATAGAGTATATGGATGTAAATTTGATATAGGAGTATTTACTAATTTTTCAGAGGATCATATAAGCCCTAAAGAACATCCAGATATGGAAGACTATTTTAATTCAAAAATAAAACTATTTGACATGTGTAAATTGGGATATGTAAATACAGATGATTTACAAGGATGCAGACTTGTAAAAATGAACAAATGCGAAATGAAAACTTATGGTATAGATAATGCAGCAGATTTACTTGCAAAAGATATAACAATAACAAACTCTTATGCAGATTTTAAAGTGAAATTGGGACAAAGAAATGAAAGAGTAAAGGTAGGAATACCAGGAAGATTTAGTGTATATAATTCATTAGCTGCAATAAGTGTTGCACAAAAATTGGGAGCGACACCAGAAGTTATCAAGGAAGCACTAGAAGAAGTGAGAGTTCCAGGAAGATCAGAACTTGTAAGCAATAATAAAGAATTAAGTATAATGATAGACTATGCTCATTCACCAGAAAGCTTAGAAAATATTCTATCAGCAGTAAAAGATTATACAACAGGAAGAGTTATAAGTGTATTTGGCTGTGGTGGAGATAGAGATTCAAAGAAAAGACCTATAATGGGAGAAATATCAGGAAGAATTGCAGATTACACAATAATAACATCAGATAACCCAAGAACTGAAGAACCTGAAAAAATTGTAGAACAAGTGGAAGAGGGAATGAAGAAAACTAATGGAAAATACGAATGTATAGTAGATAGAAGAGAAGCTATAAAAAAGGCAATAACAATGGCAAACAAAAGAGATATTATAGTTCTTGCTGGCAAAGGGCATGAACCATATCAGGAGATCAATCACAAAACATATCCTTTTGATGAAAGAATAATCGTAAGAGAAATAATTGAGGAGTTGGAGAATTAAAAAATGGAATCTCAGATAAAGATTTTACTAACAAGCTTTATAATTTCTATATTAGTATCATTAATTATCCTACCAATACTTAAAAAACTAAAAGTAGGTCAGATAGAAAGACAATATGGACCAAGGTCACATTTAGCAAAACAGGGAACACCAACCATGGGAGGAATTATACTAGGAATAACTTTAATAATTATGACAGCTATTTTATATAGTATAAATAAAAAAGTATTACCACTCGTAATGATAATTATAGGATTTGGATTAGTAGGATTTGTAGATGATTTTAAAAAGTTAGTACTAAGAGATACAGAAGGATTGAAACCAGCATATAAGATAATACGGACTTTTAGTAATTTCAGTAATATTTGCATTATATTTAATAAAAGTGGGAATAGGAACATATACATTAATACCAGGACTAAAAGTGATGATTAAACTTCCAATAATGATATATATACCTTTTATAATATTTGTAATGCTTGCTGGAACAAATGCAGTAAATCTAACAGATGGAATAGATGGATTAGCAAGTAGTGTATCAATGATAATGATAGGTACTTTATCAGTTATTGCATTACGACAAGGAGTATACGAAATAGTAGTATTAGGATTAATATTATGTGGAGCATGCTTAGGATTTTTAATGTTTAATTTGCACCCTGCAAAAATTTTTATGGGAGATACAGGGTCACTTTTGCTTGGAGGAGCAATTGTAGTAATGGCACTTTATCTAAAAATGCCCATAATACTTTTAATTATTGCAATAATTCCTGTATTTGAAACAATATCAGTAATTTTACAAGTAGCTTATTTTAAAAGAACAGGAAATAGGATATTTAAAATGACTCCTTTACATCATCATTTTGAATTATCTGGTTGGAAAGAAGGGAAGATAGTTTCAGTATTTAGCGTAGTAACATTAGTATTTTGTATAATTGCTATTCTTTTAGTATAAATAAAAAATAGAGTTAAATAATCTGATTATGTGGTGAAACAGTGTATTTTTATGATAGAGCTAAATTACTTTGATTTATAAACTACTTATTCTTTTAAAAATTGAAAAAAGGAGGAGAAATTTGGCTAAAAAAAACCTTAAAATTAGTGAAAAACCAGTAGACTTTATATTAATTGTAACAGTTTTGATAATGTTGTCACTTGGAATAGTTATGGTACTTTCGGCAAGTTCTCCGTCTGCTCTTGCAGCAAATGGAAAAAGCTATACATTTGTAAAAACACAAGCGACTAGTGCAGTTTTAGGATTAATATTAATGTTTATAATTTCAAAAATAGACTATAAAAAATATAAATATTTAGACAAAGTAGCATATGTTTTTTCAATAATATTACTTGCAGCAGTCCTAGTTCCAGCCTTTGCAAGAGATGCTAAAGGAGCTGTAAGATGGTTAGACTTGAAATTTATATCTTTCCAACCATCAGAAGTTGCAAAAATAGGATTAGTTATATTTTATGCTTCATATTTAACTAAAAATAGAGAAAAATTAGGAACACTATTAGATGGATTTATTAAACCGATATTATACTTATTACCAATACTTGGAATATTGGTTGGAATACAATCACATCTTAGTGCATCAATTTTAATAGTTTTAGTAATAGCAGTTATGATGATAATGGCTGGAAGTAGAATGAGATATTTTGTAACATTTGGAAGCTTAGGAGCAGCACGGAGGGGCAGGATTATTGTACATAATGGCAAAATATTTTGAAGAAGGAAAATACAGACTAGAAAGATTAACAGCTTTTTTAAATCCATGGGCAGATCCAACAGATAGTGGATGGCAAATAATTCAAAGTCTTTATGCAATAGGTTCAGGAGGATTATTTGGAGTAGGACTTGGGAACAGTACACAAAAGTATTTATATTTACCAGAACCACAAAATGACTTTATATTTGCAGTAATAGCAGAAGAGTTAGGATTTGTAGGTTGTTTAGTAGTAATTGTTCTATTTGCAATTTTTGTGTGGAGAGGAACATTAATTGCAATGAAAGCTCCAGATATGTTTGGAAGTTTAGTTGCAATAGGAATAACTTCGATAATAGGGCTTCAAGCATTAATAAATATAGCGGTTGTTACATCATCAATGCCAAACACAGGAATGCAATTACCATTCTTTAGTTATGGTGGAACATCTTTACTTATAATGCTTTGTGCAGTTCGGAGTGTTATTAAATATATCACGTCAATCCAAGAAAATTTAAAAAGAAATTAGCGTATTTAGGTGATTGGATAAAATAAAGGAATACAGTTTGCTTGGCAAACTGTATACTTATACTATAATGGAAAAACTTTAAAAGTATAAGTAACAACATAAAAAAGTATACTTCAATAATTTCAAGTTTGCTTACCTAGAGTTATATACTAATTCTTTTTTAATTTAAAAGAAAGGAAATAAAAAGATGAAAGTAATAATTGCAGCAGCAGGTACAGGAGGTCATATAAATCCTCGGTTTAGCCATAGCAAAAAAAGTAAAACAGGAAGATAAAAAATCAGAAGTTCTATTTATAGGAACAAATAGAGGACTAGAACAAGACTTAGTGCCAAGAGAAGGTTATCAACTAAAAACAATAGAAGCATATGGACTAAGTAAAGAATTAAGCATAAATAATCTAAAAAAAATTATAAAAACGATAAAAGGAATATCACAAGCAAAAAAAATAATAAAAGAGTTTAAACCAGACGTAGTAATTGGCACAGGAGGATATATTTGTGGAGCAGTAATTCTTGCAGCAAATAAACTAAAAATACCAACAATGCTGCATGAAAGCAATGCGTTTCCTGGTAAAGCAGTAAAAATGCTTGCAAAAAAAACAAATGTAATAATGGTAAGCTTTGAAACAGCAATAGGAAGAATTCCAAATGCAAAGAAAATAGTTTTAACAGGTACACCAACAAGAGAAGTGAAAAAGAATATCACTAACAGTGATAAAATAAAAGAAATAGAAAAATACTCATTAAATCCAGCAAAGCCAACAGTACTTGTGTTTGGAGGAAGTCAAGGAGCAAAAAGAATAAATGAAACAATAATAGATTTAGCAGTGAAAAAGCTAAACAAAAGATATCAAATACTTTTGGTTGCAGGACAAAAACAATATGAAGAAGTAAAAAAAGAATTAAGTCAAAAAAAATTGGATATAAATAAATTAGATAGTATAAAGATAGTTCCATATATATATGAAATGGTAGAAGCCATGAATATGGCGGATATAATGGTATGTAGAAGTGGAGCAACAACAATAACAGAGATTGCAAAACTAGGAAAGCCAGCAATATTTATTCCGCTTCCAAATGTATCACATAACCATCAACAATATAATGCAGAAGTATTAGAAGCAGTAAATGCTGCAAAAATTATAGACAACAATAAATTAAATGCAGAAGACTTAAATAAAAAAATAGAAGCAATGTTAGAAAAAGAAACTTTAAGAGTAATGGGAGAAAATGCGAAAAAAATTGCAATAAATGATACACAAGAACGTATATACAAAGAAATAAAATTATTAATTAGTTAAATCAACAATACTTTCATATATATAATTTTTCTTACATCCACACTTAATAAAATGTAATTTGATCATTTTCTTAAATATTTTATAAAGTGATCATAACAACAATTATAGAAATATTATATATATGAAAATTGTAGAATATAATATAAAGGAATAAAAAATGAACAAAGAAAAAGCGAAAAATATATTAAAAATTGAAATAGACAATGAAAAGATAAAAAAGATAGTATTATATTTACTAGCTTTTTTAATTCCTGTAATTGGACTAACTATCATATTTATATATTTAAAAATATATCCATTTGGAAATAATATGTATCTTCCAGTCGATGCCTATGGTCAATATATAAACTATTTACAGTATTTTAGAGATCTATTTTTTGGAGAAAACAGTATCATCTATTCATTAGGAAAATCAATAGGAGGAGAAATGTATGGCTTATTTGCATACTACCTAATAAGCCCATATAATTTTATCACATTATTTTTTAATAAAGCAAATATGCCATTTGCATTCGATATAATTTTAATCTTAAAAATGGCTACATGTAGTTTGACATTTACTTATTATCTAAATAGGAGACAAAAAGCAAAATTTACAAATCTAATATTTGCGATAATGTATGCATTTTCAGCTTATAATATAACATATGGATTTAATATAATGTGGTTAGATGCAGTTATTTTACTTCCACTTGTAATCGCAGGAATAGAAGATATGATAGAAAAGAAAAAAAGTGCATTATATATAGTGTCACTTGGAATAACACTTATTACTAATTATTATATAGGATTTATGGTATGTATATTTTCTGTGATTTATTTCATATATAAACTATTAAATGGAGATTTAAAAGACAAAAAGCAAATTTTAAATAAAATAGGAAGATTTATTTTAAGTTCAGTATGTGCAGGATTAATATCAGGAGTTATAATAATACCATCATTTTTAGGATTACAAGGTGGACGAGCAGAATTTTCATTTGCTAATTTGAATTTGAATAAAAATTTCGAAGTACAAAATATTATAAGCAAATTTTATACAAATTCATTTAATATAGAAGAAATAAAAAATAATGCTATACCACCTCTATTTTGTGGAGTGCTTGCTAATATATTAGTACTTAGCTATTTCTTAAATAAAAAAATAAGAATAAAAGAAAAAATACTAACACTATTAGTGCTAATTATATTTACTATAAGTTTTTATATAAAGGGAATAAATCTTCTATGGAGCATGGGAAATATACCAGCTTGGTTTATTTATAGATATAGTTTTTGTTTTACATTTATTTATATAATTCTGGCTAAGAAGCGGACTAGATAATATAAAAGATGGAATTAAATTGTGGAAATTAGCACTTATAGTGCTGGTGTATGCTGCGGTATCAATAGTAATAGTAAAAAGCGGAATGCCACTTATAAACAGAGAGAATGTAGAAACTGACATAATACTTGTTATGATATTTTGCACACTATTAGCGCTAACGAAAATAGATATTAAAGAAAGCAGTAAAAAAATTATAAAATTTTTGCAAAAAAACTATTTAAACATTGTAACATTTATAATGTTTTGTTTAAGTAGTGTAAATTTAATGCATAATGCTACAAAAAACATGACAATAATAAGAGAAGATGCAAGTCCAGTAGCACAAGATGTTTATGCAATAATTGTAAATGTATATGAAAGATTAATAAGCAGTTTGAAAGAATATGATAATGGGTTATATAGGATAGGAAGTAAGTTTCAAAGTGTTGCAAATGATGCACTTAATTATGGATATAATGGAATATCATATTCTGGATCTACCTACTCAAAGAAATTGCATCTGTTTTTAGAAAAGCTGGGAATTAGAAAATCACATGTACAAGTAATTTGCAATTTAGAGAATACAAAATTAGTTGATATGTTACTTGGAGTTAAATATTTAATAGTAGCACCAAACCAAAAAATATCTAAAAATTATGAGATAGCTTATGAAGAAATATATATAGAAAATAAAATAAAAATTCACGAAAATCCATATAATTTATCATTAGGATATATAGTTGATAAAAATATATTTAATACGACTATGGATAATACAAACACATTTGAACTTCAAAATGAAATGATAAAAAATATGACTAATATACAAGAAGATATATATATAAAGCATAAAGGGAAAATAGAAGAAAGAATAGAAGAAATACAAAAGAATGGTAGAAAATATACAACAAATGAAGAAAATCCAAAAATAATATATGAATTTGAAGCAGAAAATAGTAATGATATATATGCATATTTGTTAGCAAGCAGCAATAAAGGAATTAATATAAATATTAACGGGCAAGAAAGCATAAAACGTCAATCATTTACAGGTAACGAAATGATTAGTATTGGCAAAAAAGAAATAGGAGAAAAAGTTACAATAGAAATAATACCAGAAGATAATGAAATAGATATTAGTCAAATATATATATATTATGAAAATGAACAAATATTAAAAAAACATTATGATAAATTACAAAGTAGGCAAATGCAAATAAAGAAAATAGATAATAGAAGATATAAAGGAAGTATAAATATTGAAAAAGACAATGAATATATAATGTTTACAATACCATATGAAAAAGGATGGATAATAAAAGTAGATGGAGAGAAAGTAGAATATAAAGAGGTGTTAGAAGCTTTAATAGCTGTGGAATTAAACAAGGGAGAACATGAAATAGTATTAGAATATATGCCTTCAGGTATATATGTAGGAATGATAAGCACTATAAGTGGTATAATAATTTTAGGAATAATTATTTGCAAAAATAAGAGAAGTATAAAATTAACTTAGACTATTTAATGAAGGTTTTACTTTGGTAATATGCAATTTTCTTATTACTTAAAAATTAGTTGACTTATATAGATAATTAATATAAAATAGCAAAAAGAAACGGAGGTAACATAGGTGGCAGATAAATTAATAATAGTGGAATCACCAGCAAAAGCAAATACAATCAAAAAATTTCTAGGTGGTAATACAAAAGTTGTGGCATCAATGGGACATATAAGAGATTTACCTAAATCAAAATTAGGAGTAAATATAGAAAATGACTTTGAACCTGAGTATATAAATATTAGAGGAAAAGGAGATTTAATAAAATCATTAAAAAAAGAAGCAGCAAAAGCAAAAAAAGTGTACCTTGCAACTGACCCTGACCGTGAAGGAGAAGCAATAGCATGGCACTTAGCACATATTCTTGAAGTAGATGAAGGAAAAGAGAACAGAGTTACATTTAATGAAATAACAAAAGGTGCAGTACAAGAAGCTATGAAAAAGCCAAGAACTTTAGACAAAAATTTGATAGATGCACAACAGGCAAGAAGAGTTTTAGATAGAATAGTCGGATATCAAATAAGTCCATTACTATGGAAAAAAGTAAGAAAAGGACTTTCAGCAGGAAGAGTACAATCAGTTGCAGTTAGATTAATAGTTG
>CANPCK010000046.1 GCA_947572545.1 uncultured Clostridium sp.
TATTTTTATTTTGCTGTTACTCTACAATTATGATTTAGATTAATTTTATTATATATTTCTAAATTAATATTAAATTTCTTCTATTTCAATATTGTATTCTTCTAGCCATAAATCAAATTCATAAAGGTATGCAATAAGCTGTGGTCTTGTCATTAATTGCCCATACCATGGTAATATATCGTCTTCTTTGCTTTCTAATAATTCATTTATTTTATCTACATTAAATATTTTATACATTTTGCTTTCTTTATTTTCTAATCTTTCTTTTAATAGTTTACTTACTAATTCTAAGAATTTTGGATTATGTGTTTTTGGATATGGATTTTTCTTTCTATACAATACTTCATCTGGTATTACTCCCTTAAATGCTTCTCTTAATAAATATTTTTCTGTATTTTCATTATATTTGTATTCAAATGGTAAATTCCATAGGTATTCTACTAACTTTGTGTCTGCAAAAGGAACTCTTGCTTCTAGTGTTGAATACATTGTCATTCTGTCTTTCCTTTCTAGTAGGCATTGCATAAAGTGTGTCATGTTTATATAGAATAATCTTTTATCTTTTTTGTTTCTATCTTCTTCTGATAATTCATTTATTGTATTTTCATATTCCTTTTCTACTATTTCTTTTAAGTTTATTTTATCTTGTAAGTTTTCGTTTAGTAAACTTTGTCTATATTCTAAGTTATTTATCCATGGAAATAACTCTCTATCATTAAGTTCTTTTCTATAAAACCAAGGATAACCACCAAAGATTTCGTCTGCACATTCTCCACTTAGTATTACTCTAAATTCTTTTGCAATTTCTTTAGAGAACCAAAGTAATGATGAGTCTATATCTGTCATCCCTGGATAGTCTTTTGCATATAATGCCTCTTTTAGATATTCTACAACATCTTCTTGTGTTATTGTTTTGTATTTATGATTTGTGTTAAATTCTTTGCTCATTACATCTATATAATGTTCATCACGTGATACTGTAAAATCTGTTTTTTTAAAGTATTTGTCGTTTCCTTCATAGTCTATTGAATATGTTGTAAGTCTATCTTTTTGATTGTCTGCAACTATTCCTGTTATTAAACTTGAGTCTAACCCTCCACTTAACAATGTGGCTATTGGAACATCTGATACCATTTGTCTTTTTATCGAATCTGTTAATAGTTCTTTTACTTTCGCTTTTGCTTCTTCAAATGTGTCTTTACATTCTTTAGTTTTAATATTCCAATATCTTGTAATTTCTATTTTTCCTTTATTATATTTTAAGTAATGTGCTGCTCTTAATTCATTTATGCCTGTAAATATTCCGACTACCTTGTTTTTTTGAAGGACCTAGTGCTAGTATTTCTCCTAATGCTTTTTTGCTTAAATATGGTTTTACTACTTTACTTTTAAGTATTGGCTTTATCATTGATGAGAATATAAAATTATTTCCATTATTACTATAATATAATGGTTTTATTCCAAATCTATCTCTTGCTAAAAATATTTCTTCTGTTTTTCTGTTGTATATACAAAACGCAAATATTCCTTCTATCATGTCTAATAGTTTTTCTTTATATTCTGCATACCCTTTAAGTACTACCTCTGTATCACAAGCTGTATCAAATTTATATTTTTTCTCAATTAATTTCTTTTTTATTTCATCTGCATTATATAGCTCTCCATTATATACTATTATATAGTCTTTATAGTACATTGGTTGATTTCCTTTTTCTATGTCTATAATTGCAAGTCTTTTATGTCCTAATAGTACTTTTTCTCCAAAATAGTATCCTGTATTGTCTTTTCCTCTACATGACATTAAATCTAACATTTCTCTAAATGTTTCTTGTTTTTCAGTTAATTTGTCTTGCTTATTTATCCATCCACAAATTGCGCACATACATAAACCTCCTATTTTATTTCTTAATCTTAGTTTATGTTCTTTATTCTCCTTATGTAACTGTTATGATTTATATTGACATTTTTCTACTAAAAGTAATATATTATTATTAGGCAAAATTATTAATAAAGGATTGATTAATATGAGAAATTAAGTTTTTCATACTAACATACCCCATCGCCCTCAACATTCTATGAATTTTGAGATGGCTAATAAAAACCTTTATCATTCTTAAATTTACTTTGAGGTTTTTATTAAATATTTGTTAGAGCATAAATTGCTCGAATGGAGGTTTTTATGGATATTTTATTTTTAGGTGGAGATAAAAGATATGAGTATATGATGTGCGATTTATCTAAAAAACATTCCATTTATCAAATTGGATTTGATAATATCGACTGTGTTCATACTGAAGATCCAAATAATTTGGATCTTACAAAATTCGATGTTGTTATATTCCCAATAAATGGATTAAATAATAATTTAGAATTTAAAACACCTAATGGTCTTATGGGCATTCCTGAGTATTCCTTTAAAAACATTTGTAAAGATACTATTTTTGTTACTGGAGTTAGAACTAAGAAAATCTTAGATTTTATTCCTTCAAAACAACTTATCAGTTTCTTTGATTTTGAAGAAGTTGAAATTGTTAATAATTCTTTAACTGTTGAAGGAGTTATGGAAGATATAAAGGAGAAAGACATTAATAATGTTTGTATCTTAGGTTATCGGTAAACTAGGTAAAGAACTATATTTAAGATTAAAAGATCTTGGTTCTAAAACTTATGTAATTTCTAGACCAAAAGAGCAAATTATTTCTGATAATGTGGAGAAATATTATCCTTTAAGTTCTCAAAATATTATAGAAGCTTTTAACATATGTAATATTATTATTAATACTATTCCTTACAATATAATTCCTGATGAGGCTTTATTAGCAGAAAACAAGCCATATATTTTGGATATAGCATCTTTTCCTTATGGAGCTGATGAAAATATTGTAGGAAAATATAAAGATAAGATAAATTACAAATTATACCTTGGCATACCAAGTATTTTTGCTCCTAAAAGAGCTTCTGAAGTTTTATTGAGAGTCCTAGAAAAGGAGGTTATTAAAAAATGAAATTAGGCGTAGTTATTACTGCATCTTTTTGTACTTTAAAAAAAGTTTTAGTTGTACTTAATGACTTAAAAGAAGCAGGGTATGATCTTTACCCTGTTGTTTCCAATAAAATTGTAGATTATGATACAAGATTTGGAAAAGCAGAGGATTTTATAAATGAAGTTGAAAAAATAACTGGAAGAACAGTTATTAAAGATATTGTTGAAGCTGAAAAATTTGGTCCTGTGAACAAAATGGATGCTATGATTGTCCTTCCTGCAACAGGTGATTTTATGGCAAAAATGGCAAACAGCATAACTGATAATGCTGCAAATTTAGCTGTTAAAGCAACTATTAGAAACCAAAGTCCTATAATCATTGCTGTATCTACCAATGATGGTTTAGGTTTAAGTGGTCAAAATATTATGAGTCTTATGAATTTGAAAAATGTTTATTTTGTTCCTTTTGGCCAAGATGATTATGAGAAAAAGCCAAGTTCATTGGTTGCTCACTTTGATTTAGTTATACCTACTTTAAATGATGCTGTTCAAGGCAAACAAATTCAACCTGTACTTAAGGAATATTCAAAAAAAATTGACTGATAACATAATATCTGTTATAATTAAGTGTAAGCAATTTTTAGCAAATCCATGTATTCCCAAAGAAACTTATGTTAGGAGGCTATAAAAAATGGGAATTCTGAATGAAATGCTTTTCAGTTTTAACACTGGAAGGCAAAAAGCTCAGCAAGAGGCTATGCTGAAACGGGCTGCAAAAGCCAAAGACCTTGCCAGTTCTGATGTGTCTATTGCCGAAATGCTTGGTCCTGCTTTTGGGCGGACTGTTAATTTTCGGATAACGACACCCATCGGATCTCAGCTTTGTCTCAGCCAGCTCGCCAGCATCGCAAAGGCTGTAGACGCTGAATTTGAAGTATGTGGAAACCTTGCTGTTTTCACTTTCAGCAACGAAGCTATTGCGAACGCATTTCGCTCCGGTTGGAGTACTTAACATGGCAACAGGCACTCGGGATTTTTCCGAGTGCCTGTTTAGTTTTCTTATTGAATAGGAAAAATTGCAGATTTTGACTACTCAACAAGGTTAAGTTTCCTTAGTCTGTGCATATTTGCGAAGCAAAATGCACATTTGGCGAAGCCACTTTTCTTACTTTACTTTTTTCGCAACTATTGCAAATCTTCCATCTTTTTGTGAATATTCACAAGTTGATAATGTCATTAATTGGTCCCCATATTCTGCATCTACTCCTGTATCATAGATTGAATCTTTTTTTGCATTTAAAACAAATTCATTGTATTCTTCTTCTGTCTCTGCATTTACAAAATAATAATATCTAAATACATTTTTCTCATTTTGGTAATATACTCTAGAATAAAATACTGCTAGTATTTCATATTCTTGTTCTTCTTCTAATGTTGTAAAGTTTATTTTTTTGTGTTCTTCATAAAATTTCTTGTCTTTATATTTTATCAAGTGTTCAAACATTGCTCCGCCTTTATTCCTATGCCCATATATTAAGAAATTACTACTTGGAAGGCTCATGTCTACGTCTTTGTCTAAAAATATTGAACCTGTTGATGCATATTCTTTTTTATAATTCTTCCTTAGATAAAAGTCATTATCTTCTGCTTGTAATACTGGATAATTTACATTTGTATCTGATATTTCTATCCATGCAACTATATCTTTATTTTGATTATGCAATTCTTCCAATTTTGTCATTCTTTCTGACTTATTTTTTTCTTCTTTTTCTTCCTGTTCTTCTGTCTGTTGCTCTTTATTCATATATTCCATTAGTTCTTCATATGCTAGTTTTTCTTTGTTATTAAGATACAGTCTTATTCCAATATACAATAAACCTGATATGATTATTAGAATTAGTATAGTTATTGCTATATATCTAATTATTTTTTTCTTACTTCTTATTTGGTCTTTTTCTATATTTTCTCTTTTCATTTTTTGTCCTCTCTTTTTGAAAATATATCTTTGTGACTTATTATACTATTCTATTTTTCTTATATCAATACTTATTTTAAAATTCTTTTATTCTTCCAATATAATACAATAATATCTGTCTTGCATCTTTTGTATTTATTTTTCCATCTTTGTTTACATCTGCAATTATTCTTTGTTCTTCTTTTAATTTGTTTTTTCCGATATATGCAAGTAATATTTCTCTTGCATCTTTCGTATTTATCTTTCCATCTTTATTTATATCTCCTAGTTTAATCATTCTGTCGTCTTTTCTTGGTAATATTGATGAATCTATTGTTATTATTATTTTTCCATTTTTTACAATTCCATTATATACATGAAATTCTAATTCATCTTTTTCTTCTTTTATATAGCTCACAACATATTCTTTTCCATTGTTTTCTGTTCCTACATTAAATTCTATATTGATGTTTCCGCTATATGTACCATTTGCTATACATATATCATTTATATTAATACTTATTGTATCATCGTTTGTGTCTTTTAGATCATCATATCCATTCTCTAATTTTTTATATATAGTATCTGTTTTTCTAGCCTTAATTGTTCCAGGTTTTATATAGTCATATTCTTCATATATTTTGCTTAATATGATATCTGTGTTTTCTACTTTTATCTGTTCCTCTTTTGTTCCTTCATATAGTTGCCACCAAAAATAAATTCCTCTTGTTAATGTATATCCACTTTCTGTTTTTGCTTTAAATATTACTGGCTTAGTTATTTTATTTAATTTATCTAAGCTGTTTTTATACACATAATATATTCCTTCTGTATTCCAGTTATCTGCTTTTGAAACCCCTACATAATTTAAGGTTCCCATCCCTTCAACTTCTATTTTTTCTCCTTGGTATACATCTATATATAACACACAATATGCCTCTGATAATTTAACATCAGTAGGTAATCCATATAATGGTCCATTTACATAACTTCCATTAATATCAGCTTCTGTTGTCAAATACCATTTATCATCGTCTTGTGCTCCTCCTGCTCCCCCTATTATTGGATATACTTGTCCATATTTATTCTCATAACCAAATGAATAGTTAAATGGTTTATTTTCCGAAATCATATTAATTTGTGTATGTACTCCATATTTTGCATAATTTCCAGATGTATTGTATATTTTCATAAATGAATCTACTTCATATATCCAACGAGAATCATATAAAGCTATTGATGCTATATTGCTATCTACTGGTTTTGTACTCGAAGAAAAAGAATCATAATGTAATTCGCAATCATATGAAGCATATTTACTTCCATTTATTGTTTCTATTTTTATTTCTTTATAATCATATATATATTTATCATTTAATGTATCATAAAATCTTTTTGTGTATTCTACCTTTTTTGTATCATTAGGTATTTTTAATTTTATATTTACATTATATTTTTTGGGATCTTTTGCATATTCATTTAATTTAGCCTGATTTATATTTTGTATTGTAATATTGTTATTAATATAACTATATTCATTTTCCTCATATTTATTTTTATATCCACTTTCACCCCATTTTGTTTCTACTTTTTGAGTTCCGCCAATTCCTAAGTCATCCATTGTAATGATTATACTTTTGTCTTTATCTACATATTCTGCTGCATTTACACTGCCCACAAATAATATTGTAGCAAATAGTATTAATACAAAAATATATAATATTTTATTTTTCATTCTTTATATTCCCCTTTATTAAAATTGTTTTATTACACCTATGTAATAAAGTAAAATTTGTCTTGCATCTTTTGTATTTATTTTTCCGTCTTTGTTTACATCTGCAATTATTCTTTGTTCTTCTGTTAATTTATTTTTTCCGATATATGCAAGTAACACTTCTCTTGCGTCTTTTGTATTTATCTTTCCATCTTTGTTTACATCTCCTAATTTTATGACATTATCATTTGCATATGGTATATTTGATGTATTTACTGTTATTGTTACTTTCCCATCTTTTACTTTACCTTTGTAATAGTCAGAGTTGTAATTTTCATCTTGATAACTCACAACATATTCTTTTCCATTATTCTCTATTCCTACATCAAAAGTTATATTTATATTCCCTTTATATGTTCCACTTACTATGCATAATTTATCTATATCAATATATATTCTGTTATTATTATCTATATTTCCTATATCTGAATATCCATTTTTTAGTTTATTATATAATATGTCTGTTTTTTTAGCTTTAGCTTTTCCTAATTTAATCTTTCCTATTCCATTAGATGTATAGCCACTATATATCATACTTAATTTCAAATCTTGATTCTCTACAATTACTTCATCTTCTCTTCTTAAATCACTTTTTTTATAATTGCTGAAAATATATCCATGTAAAACATATCCTGTTTTTGTTTTTGCTTGAAATGGAATAGTTTTACTTGGATTTTTCAATTTATCTAGACTATTTTTATAAATGTGAAAAGTCTTCATATATTGCTTTTCTGTATAATAATCATACCATTCTTCTTGAACAATCCCTCCATAGTATAAAGTTCCAAAATTTTCTACATTGATACTCTCTCCTTGATAAACATCTATCTTTAATTGATAATAAGCATTGTTTAAATTTATATTATTTGGAATTTGATATGTGGTATATATTTCTGTTCCAAAATACCACTCGGTATCTAAGTAAGACTTATCATACCAATCTCTTCCACCTTGACCACCTATTTGGTAAGTTTGTCCATATTTATTTACATAACCAGAATAACAAGTATATGGTTCGTTTTCTGAAATGAATGTTATGTCGATTGAAAGTTCACATATAATGCTTTCCCCATTTGTTGAAGTTATTTTCATGTTTGGTCTTGACGAATATGTTTCTTCCATTAAGTAATTATGTAATGTTATAGTATGTATATCCTTTTTTATAGGCTTGTCAACTGAAAAATTTGAATAGTTTAATGTACAATTATATATAGCATATTTTTGTCCATTTATAGTTTCTATTTTTAATTCTGTTGGAGTAGTATACTCATTTTTTCCACTGTTATCATATCTATATACTTCATTAAATAATTCAACCTTTGTAGTACTGTTTGGTAGTTTAACTTTTACATTTGCCTTTTCTTCTTTTTTGCTATTACCATAGTTATTTAGTTTTTCTTGATTTACTCTGTCAATAAAAACTTCACTGCTTATCCTTTTATATGATTCTTCTTCTGAAGATCTGTAATTCTTTACACTTTTTGTTGTTCCCCCAAGTCCTAGATCTTTCATTGTAATTATTACATCTTTTTCTTTATCTGCATATTCTGCCGCATTTACATTGCCAACAAATAATAATGTAAATAGTATTAGTGCTAAAACATATGATATTTTATTTTTCATTCTTTATATTCTCCTTTATTAAAATTGTTTCCTTAGCTCTTAAAAATTCTTGATCTTTCCAATATAATACAATAGTATCTGTCTTGCATCTTTTGTATTCACTTTTCCATCTTTGTTTACATCTGCTAATCTTTTTTGTTCTACTGTTAATTTTGTTTTTCCGATATATGCAAGTAACACTTCTCTTGCATCTTTTGTGTTTATTTTACTGTCTTCGTTTATATCTCCTAATGATGTATTAAAATTAAATGAATAAATAGTTGGCTTTTCGCTTTGTTCTCCTGAATACCATACTATGTTATCTTTATATATTATTGGCTTACAATCTGATAGTCTTGCATTTATTGTTTTTGTATTTCCTATTTGTTTTCCGTTCTCATCTACTAATACTACTTTTGTTGATACATAATTGTAGTTTTCTATTTCTTCCCACATTACTGCAAATTGATTGTCTTTCATTTTAACTAATTGTGGAGTTGAAACATTTACTTGACTATTGATTCCATAATTTGTTAACCATTTTATTGTAGTTTCTTTATCTGTTACACTGTTTTGTGGTGTTATTGTTATAAATATATTTCTACTTTCTTCAAAATTTTGAGAAGATGTTTTTTGATTTATTGAGTTTCCTACAACTATACAATTTTTGTTTGACAATTCAAGTCCACCAATACTGACTCCTGTATTATTATCTCCAATTTCTCCTTTTATTTTTAATATATTAGCATATGATTCTGCATAATTTGCTCCTGTCTTTCTTTTTGTTAATATAATACTTCTTGGATATGCATCTCCATGATTTACTGTATATGAGTACTCGTCTTTTGCTTGTATAAACTGATTAAAAGAATGACTTGAATATCCTGTTCCACTGTTAGATATCCCACTTCTAGAGTATGTTATTTTCATTGTTTCGATATTTACTTCTATTCCAAGATTTGCTTGATGATTAAATCCATCATTTGCTTTATACATTTGATGACATGTTTCTATATATAGTGTTCCATCGTTTTCTGCAATTCTACAACTTCCTGCTGAGCTTGGATAATAACTATTTTCGTCTACTTGTCCGCCACTACAAAGAAACGGTATAACTGTGTTACAGTCTTTTAAATCTACACTTCCTAGTTTTTTCCAATCTTTTGAATATTTTTCTATTCTATATACAGTTTTTGTTTTTTCTTCTTTTAGATTTGGACTTCCTGTGACTACAAAGTTGTATTTGGTTCCACTATAAAATCCTCCAAATAGTGGTAATGAGTTTATAATCTTTTTTGAACTTTTTAGATTAAATGAACTATCATAATTCTCAATTAATATTTTATTTTCTTGACTTATATATTCCACTCTTATAAGTGTTTTGTCTTCATTCTCATATAAATATGAGTATACACAACTTGCATATCTACTATAATTTTGTGTGCCTGCATTACTTGTTTCTTGTCCTTTTAATTCTTTATTTGTTACTGCTGCATTTGATGTAATTCCTAATCCACATATTATTAGTATTGTTAAAACAATTATCATAGATTTTTTTATTTTCACCTTCATCTTTTACCCCTTTTTTATTAAAAAATAAAGATAGTATTAAGCTTTTTTGTTAATTCTATCTTTATTTTCATGTACTAATTTATTTTTTTGAAGTAACTTGTAGGCTGATTAATTACAGCTTTTTCTTTTTGAAATAACTGCTAAGCTAACTATAGCTACTACTGTTATTATAGAACCAACTACTATATAATCTACTACCCCTGTTGTTGGTGTTTTATCTTTTGTGTTTGGTGTTGTTGTTGGTTTTTTATTTGTATCTGCTGGTTTCTTGTCTCCTTCTGTTGCTCCT
>CANPCK010000047.1 GCA_947572545.1 uncultured Clostridium sp.
GAAAAGACAAAGGAAAGCTAGTTATACATGAAGAAGAAGCAAAAATGATAAAAGAATTATTTGAAATATATGCAAGTCGGAGAAATGGGATTTTACAAAATATCAGAATATTTTAAAGACAAAGGATATGTAGGAAAAAATGGAACACCAATATCTTCACAAAGCTTAAGAAGAATTATACGAAACCCAAAATACAAAGGCTATTATAGAACAGGCACAGTCAAAGTAGTGGACTACAAATTACATAAGGCACAAAGAATGCCAAAAGAAGAATGGCAAGTATTTGAATGCAAAGAAAACATACCACAGATAGTTTCTGAAGAACTATGGGAAAAGTGCAATAAGCTATTAGAAAAGAAATCACAAAGCTGTTTGAATAAGGTTGAGAATAAAGAAGTATTTAAAAATAGATATACATTTAGTGGACTAATATTTTGCAAAGAGCATGAAGGCGAAGAATACATGCCAGGATTTAATAGAATATCGGGAGCAAAGAGGTCGAATAAACCAGCTTGGGCATGTAGTAAATACATTACACACGGACTAAAAGAATGTGAAAGTCCTATTATTCAAGAGGCAGAACTCATAGAAATATTTAAAATTATACTAAGCAAATTTTTACAAAATAAAGAAGAAATAATACAAGACTTATTAAACAAATACAAGAAGTTTAATCAAGTAAAAGATATAAAAAACGATATAGAAGATTTAGAAAATAGAATAAAAGAAGCGGAAGATAAAAAAGACAAACTACTAGAACTTACAATAAAAAATCTTGTAACAGACGAAGAGTTTTACAAAAGAAATGAAGAATTGAATAAAGAAATACAAAGATATAATGAACAAATAAAAGAACTAAAAGAAGAAAAAGAGAATGTAACATCATTAGAAGAAAGTATGAAACAAATAAAAAGTGCCTTAGAAAAAGAGATAGATATAAACGAAAACATAGAAGATTTAATCAAACTATTAGTAGACAAAATCTATGTATCAAAAGTAGATGGAAACAGAAAGCACATAAAACTAGAAATATATTTCAAGATAGGGGAGCCTATGATACTAGAAGGTAAGCTAAATAAACAAGCAAAGCAGGAGTATATGATATTCCCAAACGAGTATCAGTCAAATAGCAGTAAAAACAGTGGCAGTTTCACAAATGATACCGACTATCAAAATAACAACCACGAGCTCTATAATAGTGCCAGGAACAAACAGCAAACTTAGTTTATTTTCTGCAAGTAACGATATAGTAATTCCATGGAAAAATATAAAATGTATAGGAGATGACATTATTTTAGTAGAGATACAATAAAAAGAAAGCAAATTATAAATACGAAATATTGGTCAAAACCTTATATACAATCCCAAAAAACATCTAAACAATAAAACTTTCTTCACAATATAGACACAAATATGAAGTACAATATATAATATACTTGTAAAAACAAGAAAGAAGGGATTGATATATGAAAACTACAATACTTGTTGTAGATGATGAACAAAGAATGAGAACCTTATTAAAGGACTTTTTGGTAAAAAAAGACTATGATGTAATAGAAGCAAAAGACGGGGAAGAAGCATTAGAAATATTTGAAGAAAGACAAGAAATAATAGATCTGATATTACTAGATGTTATGATGCCGAAACTAGATGGCTGGTCTGTATTAAGGCAAATAAGACAAAACTCAAGAATACCAATAATCATGCTTACAGCAAGAGGAGAAGAACAAGATGAATTATTTGGGTTTGAGCTTGGAGTAGATGAATATATATCAAAACCATTTAGTCCCAAAATACTTGTTGCAAGAGTGGATGCAATATTAAAAAGGACAAGTCAAAATCAAAATAAAATTAATGACTATGGTGGAATAGAAATAGACGAAGATGGTAGAAGTGTAAAAGTAGATGGGAAAATAGTAGAAATGAGTTTAAGAGAATACGAATTACTAAAATATATGGTAGACAATGTAGGAATTGCATTATCTAGAGACAAAATATTAAATAATGTCTGGAACTATGACTATTATGGAGACTCTAGAACTATAGATAGCCATGTAAAAAAAATAAGGCATAAACTTGGAAAAAAAGGAAAATATATAAAAACCATGAGAGGTGTAGGATACAAATTTGAAATCAAATAGTAAAGAAGAAAAAAGAGGATTAAAAAAACTTGATACAATAAGAACAAAGCTATTTTTTACATTATGTATAACAATTACAATAATAATATCATTTCTTATAATTGTAAACAGTATAGTGTTAGAAAGCTATTATATGTATTCCAAACAGGCAGAATTAATGTCAGCATATAGAGTAATTAATGCATATTATAATGGAACAAGTACTAGCAAAAACATAGAAGTAGAACTTGAAAAACTGGCATTAAGTAATAACTTTGATATACTTATAAAAACAGAAAATAGTATATATGCATCAAGTAGAGATTTTGTCTCATCACTAACAGATGAATTTGATGGAACAAAAGCAGATGATAATCTTTTATTGAGTACTGAAAATGTAAAAATAAAAAAGACCTTTGATCAAAAAACAGAATTATCATTTATACTTTTATCAGCAAACCTAGATAATGGCTACCAATTATACATAAGAGTTGCAACCATTTCAATACAAGAAAGTGTAGATATAGCAAATAAATTCTTGATGCTAATCGGATGTGTTACAATGGCTATAAGTGGACTAATAGCATCCATGGTAGCAAGAAAGTTTACATCACCAATAGAAGAATTAAATGATATAACAGAAAAGATATCAGAACTAGACTTTAGTCATAAATACCAAATAAATGACTCAGAGGATGAAATAAACAATTTAGGAAAAAATATAAACACAATGTCAGAAACACTAGAAAAAACAATAAATAGATTAAGAAGCTCAAATATAGAATTAGAAAAAGACATAGAAGAAAAATCAAAAACAGATGAAATGAGAAAACAATTTATATCAGATGTATCACACGAACTAAAAACGCCTATAGCATTAATACAAGGGTATGCAGAAGGATTGGTAGAAAATGTCACAGAAGATGCAGAAAGTAGAAAATTCTATGCAGAAGTAATATTGGATGAAGCAAACAAAATGGATGTACTAGTAAAAAGACTATTAGAACTCATGAAATTAGAATACGGAAAAATGACATTCAATCTAACAAAATTTAATATAAGTGAATTAATAAGTGAAGTAATTAGAAAAAATACAAAAATATTAGAAGAAGAAAATATAAAAATAGAATTTGAAAATAATCTAATAAATGTAATTGGAGACGAATTCTATATAGAACAGGTATTTAATAATTATTTTACAAATGCATTAAAAAATGTATCAAAAATAGAAGGAAGAAAAGAAATAGTAATAACAACTCAAGAAAAAGAAGGAAAACTTAGAATAAAAGTATTTAATACAGGTGAAAATATCGCAGAAGAAAATCTGAATAGAATATGGAATAGATTTTATAAAGTAGATACATCAAGAAATAGAGAAAGAGGGGGAACAGGAATAGGTTTATCATTAGTTAGAGCAATAATGCAAAATACAAATAATAAATATGGAGTAAAAAATAAAATAGATGGGGTAGAATTTTATTTTGAAGTAGACTTAGAAAAGAAATAAGGTAATAGATTTATATACTTGTTAAAAATTATAATATATGTTATATTAAGATAAATAAATAGAAAATAAAGGTGGAATATGATAGGAAAATTAGCAAATACGCTTATTACAATGATATTGATAATTGTAATTCGGACTAGCAGGACTATATGTATATAAAATATATATAGAAGAAGCTATATATACAACTAATACTGTAGAAAACGAATCGCAAAATAAAGTTATTAATGGAGTAGTAGAGCAAACTACAATAAATAGCAATCAAAGTACAAAAACAGAAAACTCACAAAGCATAACACTAAGTCCATCATCTACAAATATAGGAAACTCAATATCAAATCAACAAAATAATAAAAATACATACAAATATAATAATAGATATTATTATAATCAACTAGACAATTATGCAAAAGCAATATATGATACAATATCAGACAATTTAGGAAATATAAAATATGGAAATTATTCAATGCAAATTAACTATGACTTTAGTATGCTACTAAGCAAAGAAAATGGAGAAAAAGAACTAAATAATAGTTATAATGATGCAATAAACGCTCTAAATTTAGATATACCAGATATATTCTATATAGACTTCTCAAGCATGTATCTAAACATAGAAACAAGCACAAACATATTTGGAACTAAATACAAACTATATATAAACACTGGAAAAAAGGAAACATATCATAATAGTCAATTTTCCTCACAAGGTCAAGTAGAAAATGCAATATTGCAAGTAGAAAATATAAAAAAACAAATATGTGAAATATCAACTGGAAACGAATATGAGAAAATAAGAAAATCACATGATTGGTTAATAGAAAATCTGGAATATGAATCTTCAAGTAATAATAGAGGAAATGTGTATGGAGCATTAATAGAAAAAAAGGTAGTATGTGAAGGTTATTCAAGAGCATATAAAAGTATATTAGATGAATTAGGAATAAATAACATACTAGTAACAGGAACAGCGACGAACTCAAAGGGGATAACAGAAGATCATATGTGGAACTATATACAAATTAATAATACATGGTATGCAGTAGATATTACATGGGATGATCCAATAATCCAAGGAGGAGGGACTATAAGTACAGCAACAAAACATAAATATTTTTTAATAGGAAGCGGTGAATTATTTAAAACACATAAAGAAAAAGAAGCAATTTCAAATAGTGGAAAAATATATAAGCTTCCAATATTAAGCAGTGTAAAATACAAATAATATATAAAAAAGGAATAAAAATAGCAAAAAATGTTCATACTACTAAAAAATGGAAAAGAGAGGGTCTATAGTGTATGAATAAAAAAGCTATTTTTATTTTTGTTTTAGTAATAATATTTTGTATATGCTTTTATTTAGGATATACAATGCAAAAAAATAAAAAACAAAATGAAATAATAAGAAATGACATGTTATTAAATGAAAGATCTAATAATGAAATAGACAAGGATAGTATAGAAACAACTATGCAAGAAGAAAAAACTACACCAAATACTATATTAACATTAAAAAAATATTATACAGACTGTGGGCATACAATAGGAAACAGCTCAACTATACCAGAAGAAATGGTGAACTTAACAGAAAAAGAGATTAAAGAAAAATATACGAACTGGCAAATAGAAAAATTTTCAAAAGAAGAAATAATCTTAATAAGAAATTTAGAAAGTTTTTGTGGAGAACATTATTATATAACAGAAGAAAACGAACATATAAGTATATATACAGTGGATGAAGCTGGAAATAGGACATTAAAAGAAGAAGGAAATATTTCATGTGAATATCTTCCAGAAACAGATAGAATAAATTTAAGAAATGGGATTAATATTTATGGAACAGAAGAACTAAATAAAACCTTAGAAAACTTTGAATCATAATAAGAACATGACATAATAATCAAAAATATACATCTCAAATAAAAAACATAATTGAGATGTATATTTTATCTATTAATTACTCTTTTTAACCTCATCTTTAATATAATTTCTCATATTAAAAGCTCTAAAATATAATACTAAAGCAAGTAAAGTTGCAATGATTGCTAAACAATAAAAATAAATAGAGAAATCATAAATAGGAGAGCTAAACACATGCGCATTTAAATATCTAACAACTAAAGAATAAGCAATTGCAATGTAAAATAAAACTGTGGCAAGTTTTCCATACCATTTACTAGACACTACTAATTCTTTTCCATAAAGAAAAGAAGCACCTGAGATCATTGCAAATTCTTTTACAATTACAATAGCAAGAATCCAAAATGGAATAATACCTTTAACACCTAAAGTAATGAGAATAGCAGTTTGAGTTGTTTTATCAGCAAGAGGGTCAACAAGTTTACCGAAATCAGTAACTAAATTAAACTTCCTTGCAATTGCTCCATCTAAAACATCAGTTATTCCAGATATAATTAGTAAGATCAAAGCAATAATAAAATCCTCACAAGCTATTGTAAATACAATAGGTGGTATCAATAAAAATCTAAGTATTGTTAAGGCATTTGGTACGTATTTTAGCATATATAAAACCTCCATTTAAGTAAAATTGCTATTATATTGTAGTATGTTTATTATTTCAATTTTTAACCTCAAAAATTAAAGAATCAGTATCTAAATCAACATTTATGTGAGCCCCATTCTTAATTTCAGACTTTAATATCCTTTCAGAAAGTTCATCCTCTAGATATCTTTGAATAGCCCTTCTTAGAGGTCTTGCACCATATTTTAAATCAGTTCCTTTTTTAAGTAAATACTCTTTAGCAGGTAAAGAAACAGTCATAGACATGTTTTTCTCACTAAGAGATAAACTAGTATCCACTAACATTAAATCAATAATTTGTAGTAATTGTTCTTTATTTAAGCTATCAAAAACTATAATTTCATCAATTCTGTTCAAAAATTCAGGTCTAAAAGTTTCTTTTAAACTATCTAAGATCTTACTTGAATCTACAGTATGTTTTCCAAAACCAATAGAATTATTATTCAAATTAGAACCAGAATTTGAAGTCATAATGATAATAGTATTTTCAAAACTTACTGTATTTCCTTGAGAATCAGTTAATTTACCATCATCAAGAACTTGAAGTAAAATATTAAAAACATCACTATGAGCTTTTTCTATTTCATCCAAAAGAATAATAGAATAAGGTTTTCTTTTTGCTTTTTCAGTAAGTTGACCAGCGTCATCATATCCGACATATCCAGGAGGAGAACCAATAAGTTTTGAAGTAGAATGAGCCTCCATATATTCAGACATATCCACCCTAATAATGGCATCTTTATCTCCAAACATTTCAAAAGCAAGAGTTTTAGCAAGTTCGGTTTTACCAACACCAGTAGGACCAACAAATAAGAAAGAAGGAGGTCTTTTTTTAGTTTTAAGACCAGCTCTATTTCTTCTTATAGCACGAGAAACTGCTTCAACAGCATTATTTTGACCAATTATTTTTTTGTGAAGGTTACCCTCCAAATTTAAAAGTTTAGTAGTTTCCTCCTCAGTAATTTTAGTAACTGGAATTTTAGTCCAATGTTCTATAACCTCAGCAATATCCTGAATAGTAAGTTCCTTTAGTTTCAAATTCTTATTAATAGTATTAATCTGTTCAATAAGTTGGCACTCACGAGTTTTCAAATCAGCAGCCTTTTGATAATCTTCAGTTGAATCAGCTTGAGCAGCTTCGTTTTTCTCATCTTGAACAATCTTTAGCTCATTTTTCAAAATTTCTAATTTATATAAATCTTTATTATCAAGATTTATTCTAGAACAAGCCTCATCAAGAATATCAATAGCTTTATCAGGTAAAAACCTATCATGTATGTATTTTTCAGACATAATGACAGCCTGACGAATAACCTCATTAGAAATTTTTACCTTATGAAAATCTTCATAATATTTTTTAATGCCATACATAATTTCAGAAGTTGCATCAATATTAGGTTCTTCAACAAGAACAGTCTGGAAACGTCTTTCCAAAGCAGTATCTTTTTCTATATATTTTCTATACTCCTTAAGAGTAGTAGTACCAATAAGCTGTAATTCACCATTTGCAAGAGAAGGCTTTAAAATATTAGCAGCATTCATAGAATTATCACCGTTCACCAGCACCAATAATATTATGAATTTCATCAATAACCAAGATAATATTTTTTAAAGACTTACACTCATCAATGATACCTTTCATTCTAGCCTCGAATTGACCTCTAAACTGTGTACCAGCAACAACAGCAGTCATATCTAACAAATAAACTTCTTTATTTAAAAGTTTTGCAGGAACATGACCAGTTGCAATACAAATTGCTAACCCTTGAGCAATAGCAGTTTTACCGTACACCAGGTTCTCCAATTAAACAAGGGTTATTTTTAGTACGTCTATTTAAAATTTGAATAATCCTTCTAATTTCATTATCTCTACCAATTACTAAATCGAGTTCATTATTTTTAGCTTTATTAGTTAGATTTGTACCATATAAATCAAGAAACTTTTTCTTTTTATCTTTAGTTTTTTTCTCAACTTTAATTCTCTTAGAATTATTTTTATTTTCAGATTGTTCTTCGTTGTGAGTATTATCACTAAAAATATTTCCGATGATTGCACCAATAGGTACCATATTTTCAGAATCTTCAAAATTCATATCTTGAAGATCCATATTATTCGTTATATTATTAAAAATAGATTCAAATTGTTCTGCCACATTATTCAAATCAATATTACTATTATTTAGAACAGAATCAAAAGGTTTAATTCCCTTCTCTTTAGCACAATTAAAGCAATAACCAGTAACATTTTTAGGATTTTCCTTAGTTGGGCTATTTATAAAGATTATTGCTTGCTCTTTTTGGCATACTGAACATAGCATAATTTAAGTCCCCCTTTTAAGCATCATATATCTATTAATAATATATTAAAAATGGCAAAAAGTCAAGTTGATATATAACATTAAACTGTGGTATAATATTCCAAATATATTTAGGGGGACATATAAATGGACATAAGAAAAATATTAGTAATAATTATTGTAGTAATATGTGTATTTGCTCTTAGTTATGGAGTTTATTATCAAATATTTAAAAGCAATGAGCCAAAAGTTGGCACAAAAAATAATATAGAGCCTACACCTGTTACAGATATAGTAGAATTTGACAAGATTTTTGACAATAAAATGAATTATCAAGGATATAATATAAATGACTCAATAAAAATTGACCAGACAAAAGAATTAGTATATACAAACTACACAAAAACAGAAATATATGAAGAAAAATATGATATAAAAGCAAATATACCAATTATAAATATAAACAATGAAAAAATATCAAATATAAATAAAGAAATAAATGGATTATTCATGGATAAAGTAAATAGTATAGTAACAAACAAAAATAATACAATATCACCAACTATATATACAGTAGACTATACAGCATACTTAAACGAAAATATGTTATCAGTAGTAATAAAAGCAACATTAAAAGAAGGAAATAATGCACAAAGACTAATAATAAAAGCATATACATATAATTTATCAACAAATGAAATTATACCACTTACAGATATGATTACAATAAAAGGGATAGAAAAAACATATGTGGAACAAGAAATAAGAAAAGAAATAAGACAATCCATAAGCCAGACAGATAATTTAGCAGTGTTAGGATATACTGTATATGAAAGAGACATGACAAGTGATATATATAAAGTAGAAAACTCAAATAATTATCTTCTAGGACCAAATGCTACAATATATATAATATATGCTTATGGAAATTCAAGTTTCACATCAGAAAAAGATATTGTAGTGATAAAATAGATAAAAAATAGTCAATAAGAGTAAAAACAAATACTTATTGACTATTTTTTTGTTTATAATTCATAATAAATGTACAAAGGATTATAATATTTTATTCATCATCCAAATCTGAAAAAATTTTATCACTAAAAAAATCTTTAAGTTCGATATCTAAACCTTCACAGATGCGTAAAATAGTTAATAATTTAGGATTTTGACTAGCACCATTAATTAGACTATTCACAGTAGACTGATAAAGACCAGAAAGAATCGAAAGTTTATTTATAGTTATATTTCTTTCTTTACATAAATTTAGAACCTTACATTTTACAGCTTCTTGTAAATTCATAATAACCTCCATTACTGTTTAATAAATGAATATATAATAAATATAACAAAACTAATAATAAAATATTAACAATGCATTGTTGACAAATAAAAAAATCTAAGATATAATATAACAATACATCGTTAACTGTGGAAATACTAAGTTTCTCTTTATGGCTAGAAATCAAGATGGTTTTGGTTTTATTTGGTTTTGGCTTTTACTATTTTGGTTTCTAACCATAAGGGG
>CANPCK010000048.1 GCA_947572545.1 uncultured Clostridium sp.
GCAAATACTGGAATATTAAGTGATGCTCCTACTACTTGTAATTGCTTTATTGCTGCTGGTCTATATACATCACATGCAACAAGTAAAGGTTTTTTACCTTGTTTTCTAAGTAAATTAGCAAGTTTTCCTGCTGTCGTTGTTTTTCCTGAACCTTGAAGTCCGAACTAGCATAATTACTGTTGGTGGATTTGGAGTAAAATTAATTCTGCTTTCTACTCCTCCAAGTAATTCTATAAGTTCATCTTTCACTATTTTTATTACTTGCTGTCCTGGAGTAAGTGATGTAAGCACATTTTGTCCTAAAGCTTTTGTTTCTATTTCAGATATAAATTCTTTTACTATTTTATAGTTTACATCTGCTTCTAAAAGTGCAAGTTTTACTTCTCTTAAAATTTCTTTTAAGTCACTTTCAGTTATTCTTGCTTTTCCTCTAAGCTTCTTAGTTATACCTTGTAGTCTACTTGATAACCCTTCAAATGCCATACCTCTTACCACCTGTTCTCAAATTTTATACTAAACATTCTAGTTCATGCATAACATTATTTAAAATGTTTTCGATTTTTTCGTCTGTATCTTCTTGTTGGATTGCTGATAATTCTGATAATATCTTTTGTATCTGTTTTTCTTGTCTTTGTTCCTTTTTCATAATTCCTAGCTTTTCTTCTAATCCGAAAAAGTCTCTTCTCTCCTTTCGAAATACTATCTTTTACAGCTTGCCTTGTTATATTCATTTCTTCTGCAATTTCAGCAAGTGATAAGTTATTGTTATAGTAAAGGTCTAATATATCCTTTTGCTTTTCTGTTAATAGTTCTCCATATATGTCACAAAGTATTCCTATTTGAACATTTTTTTCCATAACTTACTAACTTCCTTTTTCACTGTAATGCTATATTACTTTACACCATTTTTGTGCTTTTGTCAAGGGATTTTGGCGAATTTATATGGTTTTTTTGCAAAAAACGCAAATAAGGCAGGGATTTTTCCCTGCCTTATTTTTAATCGTTATAGTCACTTGTTATTTTAAACTTAAATATTTTATCAAATATTTCTTGGCTACCTGCTTGGTTAGTAAAGTTGAATTTACATTTTATTGAACAATCGTCAAGGCTAAGTGGTCCTAAATCAGTGTTGCCTCCAAATACATATTCATAATAATCGCTCATTACACCAATTCCAATATAATAAATATCTTTTTCTCCACTTACTTGTCTTTTATCTTTATCTAGTCCAATAGCTTGAACTACAATTCCTAAATCAGAATCTTTAAGGTTATCCTCTAAGTAAATTGTTGCATCTGGTGTATTTGATATATCATCTGCTTTAATGTTTGAACCAATTTCTCTTGTTCCTGATTTGAATTTTATTGGAACTACTGTATAGTATATATCATCATCGCCTTTTATAACTTCTTTGCTAGCTAATTTTGCTCTAAGTTCTGCACTATCTGCTTCTGATTTTGTGTATATTTTAATTCCATTTGCTTTTTGTTCTGCTGTTCCAAACTCTACACTATCTACTTCTAATCTTCTTCCTATTGTTCCTGTAAAATCAAATGTATCATTATTTACTATAACTGAGAATTTAACTGTTCCAGTAGTATCAGCATTTTCTTTAAGTGCTACACTTATTTTTGTAACATAATCATCTTTTATAGAAGGATTTAATGTATTATTATCATCCACATTTTCTGTCTCATAGTCTTTACCACCTTTAGTAATTATAATAAATGTTTTATCTATCTGATTATTTGCATCTGTAGCTTTAGGAGTTCTAACTTCACTACGTTTAACATTTGTTATTATTCTATTATCTACTTCTCCTATTTTGTCTATTGCTTTTTCATATTTATGATAGAAGTTTACTTTAAGTGTCTTCTTTACTTCTGGTCCAAAGTCAACTATTCCAAATTTTCCTTCTTGTAACTCTGTTCCATTTTCATCAGTAAATGTTACTTTGTTTACTTCTTCATTCTCAATTACTGTTACATATTTTCCTTCATCCATAACTTTTTCTGTTCTATTGCTTCCTTCTCCAATTACTATATATGGTGTTATAAGGTACTTGTTATCTAATGTTCCTTCATTTTTTGCCCAGAATGAAATTTCAACTTCTCCATCTCCTTCAAACACTATACTAGCTCCAAAGTCTTTATTCCTTGATATCAATTCCACTTCATTAGGTTTTGAACTTGTTGTTCCATTTGTATTTATTAGCTTTTCAGGAGTTCCATTTCCTTTTTTTACTATAATTCCTATTCTTGAAAGGTCTCTAACTGTAAGTGCCTCTTGTCTTGCTCCTGACTTAACCTTTCCAATTGCTATATCGTCATAACACTCTACTTCTCCAGCATCATGATTTGCATCAGTATCCTTTGTGTATTCTAAGTTTGAAATATCATTTCTTAATATTTTTATTGTACTGTATTCTCTAACTTGATTCTTTTCGAAGTATACTTCGATTGTTTTTGTTTCTAGTAAATCTTCTTCACTTGCGATTTCTGGTAAATCTCTAATTGCAATTCCTACAAATTTTACTTTATCTCCTGCTTTTGCTTCTCCTGTCTTTGATTTTAAAGCTATTGTTTTTATATAGTTTTTGCCAGAAGCTGTTGTTATACCATCATAGAATACTAATTTACCATTCTGAATATCTACATGATCTGTTGATATATCATTTGCAGTTATATCTTTTTCATTATTGTATTGATCTCTTATAGATACTGGTAATAATGTATAAACATCATTTCCAAATTTCTTCATTTCATAGCCATTACTTGTTTTTATGTCCTTCAAGCTTAATGTTATATCTTGTTTGCTGTCCTCATTCAATTGTACAGTATATTTTGATTTCTCAAATATATATATTTCTCTTGTTGATGAATAATTATTAGTTGCATCATTAGGATCTATTGCAGTAACTTTAATAATTATCTTTGTTCCATTTTTATTTGATGGTGCATTAGTTGCAGAATTAATTTCTACTACTAGTTTTCCTTCCTTTTCAACTACTCTTGTAGTTATTCCTGTAACTTCTGTTTCTGTATTTAAATCACTTATAACCTTTGCATTAATCTTATCAACTGCAACATTTGATAATTCTACTTCATGTTTATGTCCATTATATTGATAATTATGGAATAAACTTAAATCAGCAACTATACTTTCTCCTACTTTAAATCCATTTACAATTTCACCATTATCTCTTCTGAATTCTTCTAAAGCTTTTCCATCAGCTTTCTTAATTCCATTTATTTTTACTGAATTTACTTCATTGCTTCCAGTAGTTATAAATGTAAATGTTTTTGCTTGTTTATATTCTGAAGCTGTTTTTGGTGTTAATGTAATTGTATATTTAGTATTGTCTTTAATTCCTCTAAAGTGAACATCTAATGCACCTGGTTCTGTATTTGACTCTTCTAGCCACGCTTTTGTTTCACATCCATGTTCATCTTTTCCTGTAGGAGTAACTTTTACCTCTAATTTATCTATGCTAATATCATCTTCATTTGTTCCTTGTTCCACTGTCGCAACTAGATTATCTGCAAAAATTTCTCCTCTTTCTACTGTACTTCCTATAACATTAACTGTTTCAAATTGTTTTGTAACATTTATTCTAATATCAGAAAGTTTATCTGTACTCTTATATATTGTACTTGTTCCATCTACTGGATCTATTGCTGTATATATAACTTCCAATTCTCTATCTGTATTATTACTTTCTACTTTTCTGTCATATATTGCTTTTTCTTCTGAAACTTTTAATCCATTTGTTACAGTCTCTGTTTTTCCACTCGCTTTAGTTAAAATTGCACTAATTCCTTCTAAAGAAATTGTTTGTCCTTCTATATAGTCTTTTTTGAACTTACTATCATCTAATTCAAAATCAACATCTGTTACATAGTCACAAACCTCTACTGTTCTTACTACTTTTCCAACTTTTCCTAAAGAGTTAGGTTCTGATGTATATGTTATTGTGTATTTTCCTTCTGTATTTTTGTCAACTGTACCACTTATAAATACTTGTAATTGTTTTTGATCTATTTCATCAAAAGCTGTAGCTCCTTCTATATAGTCTTCTCCTAACCTAATCTTTACATCTGTTGAACCATTATGTCCTGTTAATGTAATGATTGGAACTCTTTCTTGAACTTCAATAGTAATTCTCTTCTTTACACCTTTATATTCAAGGACTATTTCTGTTGTACCTATCATATCTTCTGTTGCTTTTGTAGGTGTATATTTTACTTCTTTAACATCTATTTGTTTATTAGATTTTCCACCATAAGCTAAGATTTCATAAGCTACCATATTGTCAATTGTTATATCTTGTCCAACTACATATTGAAGTTTAGGATATCTATCTATTTCTATATCTGTCACATAATCTTCAACATGTACTATTCTCTTAATTGTTTTTGCTTTATTTCCACTAGCATCTGTTACATTATATGTAACTTCATAATCTCCTGGTACATTAGTATTAACTTTGCTTGTATCTACAACTATTTTACCTCCTATTGTTTCATCTAAGTTGTCTTTAGCAATTGCTCCTAAATCTTTGTATTCTTCAAATACTTTAATTGAAACTTCTTTTTCTCCAATTAATGTGATCTCTGGTGCTTCTTTGTCTTTTGAAATATCTGATTCTGGCATAGTATCTATTATTGAATTCATTCCTAATGAAAATTCTACAATCCTTCTAGCATCGAAAATATCAAGTACATCCTCTTTTTCATTATCTACATTTGATGCTAATCTAGTGATTTCTGATACACTATGCTCTTTTTCATATAATAACCATTCCACTATTTGTCTAGCATCAAATACATTTACTTCTCCATCTCCATCAGCATCACCATAAATTATAACTGTATATGTAGCATTTGCTGTTTTAATTTGTGTTCCATTAGTTATCTTGTTAGAAGATATACTTTCTATCTTCAATCCTCTAGCCGCAAATTCTCTTTCTATATCTGCTACTGTAATTTTTTCATCTGTATCATCATATTTTATTGGTAAATATTTGACTTCATTTTGTGTAAATTTATCTTTAACAAAATCATTTACATTATATGTTTCTACTCCGAGTACCAATAGTATCGATTGTCTTAGTAGAACTTAAGCTAGCTACTGTAAATCCTATACCCATTAGTGCAACTGGCACTAATATTATTTTTTTTGGTATTTCTCTTTTTTTAGCTCTTCTTGCTTTTGCCATATTTTTCTACTCCTTTCTACTATTTTGCTCTTCTGCCTAAGTTTTCTGGATCTTTTGCTTTTTCATACATAACAAGTAATATCATTATTGCTATTATTAATATTACTACTGCAGATGCAAGTGTTAAAATTATCATTTTATGCCCACAAGAGTCGTCCATAATTTGTTCAATGAAGTCTTTTTCATCTAATATTAAATCATTTATAGTTAATTTATTTTTAATTTTATCATAATCACTTTTAAGTTCCGCATTATCAGCTGTAACTATTGCAGCTTGCAAAGCATCCCAAGTCTCTTTTGTATAATTTTCTTTTGGTAATCCTATTAAATCTCTTAAAACTTTGTCTAACTCTGTTTTTTCAAAAGGAGCTTTTTGAAGAATATCTTTTGAAAGTTGTTCTTTTAAAGCATCATACTCTTCTTGAGTTCCTGCTGTTTCTGCATTAGCTATTGCTTCTTGTAAAGCGTTCCAACTTTCCTCTGTATAATCTGTATCTATTAATCCTGATACAAAATTTCTTATTTCAATTAATTCTGCTTTTTGTACTATAACTGGATCTGTTTGTTCTTCATTTGTATCATCTGTATTGCTTGTTGGTTTTTTTGTACTGTTTGGCTTTTTAGTTGTTGTTGTAGGTTTTTTTGTTCCACTACTACTATTTGATTTAACTTCTTCAATTGTTACACTTGTTGATAAATTTGACATTGTTACTTTGCCAGAATTATTTTTAAACATTCCACTTGATAATGAAAATTTTCCACTTCCTGTTTGTTTTGATTTGAATGTAAATGTAACACTTGCCAAATCTGGTTCTGTATCCATTCCCAAATATGTATATCTATTTGTACCTTGATTGTATTTTCCTTCCGAACAAGATACATAATCAAATTTACTTGTATCATAATCTAGTTTGAATTGTGCTGAATTTACTTTACTACCAAATGAAACTGTTACTGAAACTGTTTGACCTACAGTAACTTTGCTTTTTCCAGCTTTCATAGATCCACCAGCAGCATTTACATTTCCACATAAAAATATTATCATAAAAAGCATTAATACTATTGCTAAATTTTTAATCTTTTTCATTGAAATTTTCTCTCCTTTTTTTCTTTGTCTAATGTAATTATTATATCATCTTTTGCATGTTTTGTAAACATAATTTAATTATGTTTACAAAGTTTTTAATCTTCCGTAACTTGTACTAACTGATTAATATCAGGCGATGGTATAGTTCCCTTTTCTGGTTCTACATCATCTATATAATCTGACTCATTTTTATTAGTATTGTCTGTCACATTATTTTTATTTTTTACTACACTTATTATAACTACCATTAATATTATTACTAAAACTAATATAATAGCACCTATAATAAGTCTTTTTTTTGTGTCACCATTCAACTTTATTCCACCCTTTCTTTAGTTTATAAAATTACTCATTTATATTATAATAATAAAAAATTTTTTTGTCAATAAAATTTTGCCAAAAAATGAGATATATCACAAATTTCGGGTATATTTTATACTTTTATAATTTCTTTTGTTCTTTTATGTATAAATATTAACAAAAACCTTTAATTTGTAGTTGAAATTTTAATTAAATGTGATATATTTTTGTATAATTTTATCTTAATACTTTTACTACATAAAATTTATATTATTTATAGGAAGTAAAATTATTAAAAAGAAAAAATTAAACATACAGGAGATATTCATATTAGTTTGCTCTTAATTCTTCTGTTATTGTAAATTTGTATATGGATATTTTTTATGCATATATTTTATCATATTTTGTTTAAATTCACCACTATATGATGTTTTGAAATTTCATATAAGCCATTTTAAAGTATATTCATTTATTTACTCTCTTACAGCTATCCATGCTGGAATATTAAATTATTTTGCAACATATTGCCAAGCCTAATTATTATCAAACATAATATTTTTCAACTTTTAATTTAAAATCATTTGAATATTTACTCATAAAAATGAACCCTCCTTGTTAAACTTTTTGTTTAACAAGGAGGGTTCACTTCATAAGTAACTCTTTTTGTTGTAATAAGTTATTATTTTGCTTTAATAGTTATTTGTTTAGACTTTGTTGAATCTATAATATAGTCATTTGTTGTTCCTTCTTTTATAATTGCTGTACTTACTACTATTTTTTGATCTACTCCTGCTTTTTGTGCTATTTCATATTTCATATTATCATTAATAATATCATTAACTTTTATAGTATTTAATATATTTCCATTAGTATCTTTTATAATTAGCACATCCATAGCATTTCTTAATGCTGTAGCAGTATATTCACTAAAGTCTAATATAACATCACTATTTGCAATAATAGATTTTCCTATTATCTTAATATTGTCTCCTGTTACTTCAATATTTGCAGTTGTTTTACGAACTCTAATGTATCTTTCTGTATATTTGCTTGCATCTTCATCTGATGTTGCAACTACTTTATATAATCCGTCTTTGTCTAGTATATATTGTTTGTTCTCAGGATTATTACTTGCACTTAATATTACTTTTCCTGTTTCCATATCTGTTATAACACATGTACCATCTGACCAATCTACAAGTACTTCTGCATTTGATACATAAGGTTTTGAACTAATCAATCCCACATTATCTAGTGCATGACTTCCATTACCTATTGTTGGTGGTGTTATCTTCTTAGTAATTGTAATATTTCTTGTTACACTTGGTATTAATTCATAGTTATCTGCATCTCCTGTAAATATTGCTGTTACTATATATGATCCTTCTTTTATTGGTGCCTGAGTAGAATCTCCACTATTTGGTGAATATTCATATCTTACAGATACTCCTTTTGGTAATTTGCTTTCATTAACTGTTACTGGATGTGGATTGTCATCTTCTACAACTTTAATATCTGTAAATGTTGCAAGTGCTTCTGTTAAATCATAAGTTGCTTTTATTATAGTTAAAGATGGTTTGTAAATATTTGTAATTGGCTCATAGTTATTTCCATCTCCCATAAATGTTACTGTAACTATATAAATTCCTACATTTTTAACTTCAGCAACTGGTATTTCAGTATCTGGATCTGATTCTCTTGCATAAGCAAATTGTGGTGTAACTCCTTCTGGTAATCCATTAACAACTAATCCTATATCTTCTCCATACTTAACAGTCTTGTTGTCAACAGTTACTTTACTCATATCGTATGTTGCTCTATTAATTGTTAGGTAAGTTGTCATGTCAGGTATTGTATTATGGTTAACATCTCCTGTAAATATAGCTGTTACTGTATAATCTCCTACATTTATTGGTTCTACTATTTGTCCACTAGCATTTTTGTATTCGTATCTTACAGATACTCCTTCTGGTAATATTCCAGAAATTTCCAAGTTTTGAGCTTCTCCTGTGTATGTTACTGTTTTTCCTACAAATGAGATTCCTGACATATTGTAATCTAATGCTGTTATTTTCAAAGTTGCAGTCATATCATCTGGTGTATTATAGTTAACTGATGCTGAACTTGATACTCTAAACTTAACTGTTACTGTATATGTTCCTGCATTTGTTTGTTCATTTCCAATATATTCTTCTATAAGTACATTTGATGGTAAGTTAGTTGCAAATATTGAATGTGCCTTTCCATCATATGTGTAAGTAGCATCTTTGAAGTTAACTCCTGTCATATCGATATCTGCTTTATCAATTGAAATTGTTGCTGTTAATGTGTTTCCGTCTGTTCCTTCTACAACTATTGTATTATAATTGTCACTCAATGCTGTATTTTCTGGATCAAATCTGAATTGTACTGTTGCTTCTTGACTTCCTGCATTTATTCTTGTGTTGTTTGTGTATTCTGCTTTAATACCTTCTGGAAGTTCTCCTGATATTGTTGCTATTACTTCTTCTCCATTATATGTCTTTGTAATATCATTAAATGTTATTCCTTTTAATGTGTATACTCCAGCTTTTGTTATTGTTAATTGTGCTGTCATATCTTCTACTTCATTATAGTTTCCATCTACTGTAAAGATTGCTCTTACTGTATATGTTCCTAATTCTATTGCTTCTCCATTTGTTAAGCTTGATCCTTCATTTGCTGTTATTTCATAGATAACTCCTGTTATTCCTTCTGGTAACTCTCCTGTCACTAATAAACTTTGTGCCTGTCCATTATATTCTTTAGTTGCATTTTCAAAGATAATACCAGCTGTATTGATTGTTGCTTTGTTTATTGTGAATGTTCCTACTTCATATTTTACGATGTAGTTTCCTTGTTCTTCTTCTCCTGATGCTGTTATTGCATATGTTCCTTTATCTTCTCCTTCTGCTCTGCTTACACTGTATTCGATTGTGTCAGTTCCTACTAATCCTGTTACTGTTGCTGTTAATTCTGGATCTGCTTCTCCATATGTTTTTTCTGCATCGTCTGCTGTTACTGTTATTTCTTTTGCTTTTATTGTGAATGTTCCTACTTCGTATTTTACGAT
>CANPCK010000049.1 GCA_947572545.1 uncultured Clostridium sp.
ATTACTACTAATATTATCATGATGATTAGAGCAATTAGGGTTATTCCATTTTCATTAAGTATTGGGGACGCTCTTTGAGTTTCATTAAAAATGAAACTCAAAGGGCCGTCCCCTTGTTTCAAAGGGCTGCCCTCTCGTTTCAAATTGCTGTCCCCTTGTCTCTCCCTCTGTTTCCTTTGTTTCATTTTTTCTTGTTTTTGGGTATGATTAATAAACCCAAAACTGGGCTGTTGGTTTTTCTCTGTTTTCATTTATTCCTCCTTGGTTTCCTTTGATTTATTGGTTTTCGCTTACTAAAGAGAATACTTTTTTGAAATCTTGCAAATACTAAGTATCCTTGTCAATTATTAAATGTCTACAATTTGCTTCGCAAATTGCATACTGATGCTGTAATAAGCGAAGCTTTAACAGCATCAGCATCCCCTTATGGTTAGAAACCAAAATAGTCAAAGCCAAAACCAAACAAAACCAAAACTATCTTGATTTCTAGCCATAAAGAGAGTTTTTTTCATTACTGTTTATCTCACTTTGTGATGTGCTCTTTCTTAAAATATCACATAATGAGATAAAAGTCAATATCTCTTTTTGAGATATTTTATAATATTTTTATGGAGGGTTTTATGAGATTAAAAAATTTAAGAGAAGATAGAGATATAAAACAAACTGAAATTGCAAATATTTTAAATTGCAAACAAAATACTTATCAGCAATATGAGTCTGGAAAGAGGCAGATCCCTATAGAGGCACTAAAAAAACTTGCCTTTTTTTATAATACTAGTATTGATTATATATTAGATATAACTGATCAAATTGATCCTTATCCTAGAAAAAATAATATATAAATACCAGAAGTTTTTGATTTTCTTCTGGTATTTATATATCTTCTTATACATTTACTTCTACATTTATATCTTTGATTAAGTTTGCATATTTTTCAAGTATAGGGTCTACTTGTTCTTTTATAAAGTCCTCTACTTGATGTGGCGCTCTTCCGCAAAGATTTTCTGGATTTAACGCTTTCATTATTTCTTCTTTTGTAAGTCCAAATGATTTATCGTTTGCAATTCTATCTACTAAGTCATTTGGTTTTCCAAATTCTTTTACTTCTCTTCCCGCTTCCATTGAATATACTCTTATTTTTTCATGTAATTCTTGTCTGTCTCCACCTTTTAATACGGCATTCATGATTATTTCTTCTGTTCCCATGAATGGTAATTCTTGCATTAAATTTGTTCTTATTGAGTTCTTATATACTACTATTCCTGATGCTATATTTGCATATAGTATAAGTACTGCATCTATTGCCAAAAATGCTTCTGGAACACAAATTCTTTTATTTGCTGAGTCATCTAATGTTCTTTCTAACCATTGTGTTGCAGCTGTTATTGCTGGATCTTGTGCTAGTACCATTACATGTCTTGATAGTGAATTTATTCTTTCACTTCTCATTGGGTTTCTCTTATATGCCATTGCAGATGATCCTATTTGTCCTTTTTCAAATGGTTCTTCTAATTCTTTTTCGTGTTGTAATAGTCTCATGTCATTTGCAAATTTTGATGCACTTTGTGCTATACTTGATAATACATTTAATACTCTTGAGTCTACTTTCCTTGTATATGTCTGCCCTGATACTGCAAATACTTTTTCAAATCCCATTTTTTCTGCTATTTTTTCATCTAACATCTTTACTTTTTGCTCATCTTTAAATAGTTTCATAAAGCTTTCTTGTGTTCCTGTTGTTCCTTTACATCCTCTTAGTTTCATATTTTTTTGTACAAATTCTAATTCTTCTAAATCTTCTATTAAATCTTGTAACCATAGTGTCGCTCTCTTTCCTACTGTTGTAAGTTGTGCTGGTTGAAAGTGTGTATATCCTAGGCATGTTACATCTTTGTTTTCTAGTGCGAATTTCTTTAAGTTGTTTATTACTAATATTAATTTTTCTTTTATTATTTCTAATGCCTTACTCATTATTATTATGTCTGCATTATCTGTTACAAAACATGATGTTGCTCCTAAGTGTATTATTCCTTTAGCTGAAGGACATTTTGTTCCAAATTCATAAACATGTGCCATTACATCATGTCTGCATTCTTTTTCTCTTTTAGAAACTACTTCATAATCTATATCGTCTACATGTGCTTTCATTTCTGATATTTGTTCTTCTGTTATATTTATACCTAATTCTTTTTCTATTTCTGCAAGTGCTACCCATAGTCTTCTCCATGTTCCATATTTTGAGTCTGCTGCCCATACTTCATTCATTTCTTTACTTGCATATCTGCCACTTAATGGTGTTATGTATATTTTTTCCATTTTTACCTCCTGTTTTTTTATATTCTTATTATAATCCTTATTTCCCTAGTGCAAATAGATTTTATCATATAAGATAAGTTTTTGCAATGCCTATTGACTTTTTTTGACACTTGTATGATAATATAATTGTAAAATTTTTAGAGCAGTTTTGCTCAAATGGAGGTCTTATATGTCAAAAGTTGATGTTGTTTTAGGCGCATTTTATGGTGATGAAGGTAAAGGAAAGATTATTGATTATCTTTCTACTAAAGCTGACATTTCTATTCGTTGTACTGGTGGTAACAATGCTGGTCATACAATAGAAGTAGATGGGCAAAAATATGCATTCCATCTTATACCTTCTGGGGTGCTAAACAAAGGAACTTTAGCTGTAATTGGTAATGGAGTTGTTATTGATCCTAAAGTATTAATTGAGGAAATTGATAATTTAAAATCTCATGGTTATACTGTTGATAATTTGCGTGTAAGTGATAAAGCTCATGTTATTATGCCTTATCATATAGCTATGGACAAGATGCTTGAGGAAAATAGAGGAAATGAAAAAATTGGTACTACTTGTCGTGGTATAGGACCTGCTTATTGTGATAAATATGAACGTTCTGGTATAAGGATGCAAGATTTTATAAGACCTAGATTTGCTGATTTAGTTAAAAGAAATGTAGAAAATAAAAATAAAATATTCAAAGCTTACGGATACCCAGAATTGGATGCTAATGAGATTATTGAAGAATACTCAAAATATGCTGAAATTTTAAAACCTTATGTAGTTGATACTGTTGTATTATTGCATAATTCAATGAAAGAAAATAAAAAGCTTCTTTGTGAAGGTGCTCAAGCTACTTTACTTGATATTGATTTTGGTTCATATCCTTTTGTTACTTCTTCTAACCCTTCTCTTGGTGGCATTTGTACTGGAAGTGGTGTAAGCCCTAAAGATATTGGAGAGGTTTATGGAGTAATTAAAGCTTATTCTTCTAGAGTTGGCGCTGGTCCTTATATAACAGAACAGGATAATGAAACTGGAAATATAATAAGGGAACTTGGTCATGAGTATGGTACAACTACTAAAAGACCTAGAAGATGTGGTTGGCTTGATCTAGTTGCTCTAAAATATGCTGTAATGGTTAATGGCATTACTGGTATTGCAATAAATCACGTTGATACAATTGGTAAACTTGATAATATCAAACTTTGCGTTGCTTATAATCACAAGGGAAAAATAACTACTGATTTTTCAACTACTCCTGAGTATTTAGATAACTGTACAGCTGTTTATGAAGATTTTGATGGAAACTTTGGAGATATAAGTAATATTAAATCTCGTTCTGAACTTCCTGAAAATGCTAAAAAATACCTAAACAGAATTGAAGAAGTTGTAGGATGCCCTATTAAGTTTATTGGAACTGGTGCAGGTAGAGAAGATTTAATTATTGATTAATTTTATTATAGATGAAGCCTTAAGCTTTTGCTTAAGGCTTTTATTCTTAATATTCGTATTAACTCAAAAGAACTTCAGTTTAAAACCAAAGTTCTTTTTCTTTTTTATATATTTTCTCCATAGTATGCATCTAATAATATTTGTTTTAATTCTGTGACTAATGGAAGTCTTGGATTTGCTGTCGTACATTGGTCTTCAAATGCTTTTTCTGCTAAGTCATCTAGTTTTGCTAAAAATTCTTCTTCTTCTATACCTTCTTCTTTTAATGTTGATGGTATTCCTAATTTTTGATTTAGCTCTTGTATTGCTTTTATTAATGCTTGTATACCTTCTTGTGTATTTGATGCTTTTAAACCAATTCTTTTTGCTAAATTTGCATATTTTTGGTCTGCTATAAAGTATTCATATTTTGGGAATGAAACAAATTTTGTAGGTTTTGTTGCATTATATTTTATTACATATGGAAGTATTATTGCATTTGCTCTACCATGTGCTACATGGAATTCTCCTCCTAGTTTATGTGCTAGTGAGTGATTTATTCCTAAAAATGCATTTGTAAATGCCATCCCTGCTATACAACTTGCATTATGCATTTTTTCACGTGCTTGTTTGTTACTTCCGTCTTCATATGCTATTGGTAAATAGTTATATATTATTTCTACTGCCTTTTCTGCTAATCCATCTGTATAGTCTGATGCCATATTTGATACATAACTTTCTATTGCATGTGTTAATACATCCATTCCTGTATCTGCTGTAATTTTCTTTGGTAATGACATTACTAAGTCTGGGTCTATTATTGCTATATCTGGTGTTAATTCATAGTCTGCAAGTGGATATTTTATATTTTTCTTTTTGTCTGTTATAACTGCAAATGACGTTACTTCTGACCCTGTTCCTGATGTTGTAGGTATTGCTACCATTTTACATTTTGTTCCTAGTTTTGGGAATTTGTAAGTACGTTTTCTTATATCCATAAATTTAAGCTTTAGTCCTTCTGCATCTGCATCTGGATATTCATAGAATAGCCACATTCCTTTTGCTGCATCTATTGGGCTTCCTCCTCCAAGTGCTATTATCACATCTGGGCTAAATCTTCTCATTGATTCTACACCTTTTTGTATTGTATCAAATGAAGGATCTGGTTCAACTTCTGAGAATATTTCTGAGTGTACATATGTGTGTCTTTTTCTTAAGTGATATAGTATTTTATCTACATATCCAAGTTTTACCATTGATTCGTCTGTTACTATAAATGCTTTTGTTATATCTGGCATTTTTTCTAAATATCCAATAGATCCCGCTTCAAAGTATATTTTTTCTGGTATTTTAAACCATTGCATATTTACTCTTCTTTTTGCTACTCTTTTTATATTTATTAAGTTTACTGATGAAACATTTGCTGTTGTAGAGTTTCCTCCAAATGTTCCACAACCAAGTGTTAATGAAGGCATATTTGTGTTATATATATCTCCTATTGCTCCATGTGTTGAAGGTGAATTTACTATTATCCTTCCTACTTTTACTTTGTTTGAAAATTCTTGTATTGTTTTTTCGTCTTCTGAATGTATTACTGCTGAGTGACCAAGTCCTCCGAATTCAATTAGTTTTTCTGCTGTCTCAATTCCTTTTTCGGAATTTGGAACTATATAATATGCAAGTACTGGACTTAATTTTTCTCTAGAGAATGGATACCCTTCTCCTACTCCTGTTTGAGGAACTACTAATACTTTAGTCGTTTCAGGTATCTCTATTCCAGCAGATTTTGCAATATCATATGGTCTTTGTCCTGGTATTTCTGATTTCAATTTTTCTTCTATAAACATACTATTTTCTAGTTTTTCTATTTCCGCTTTGTTTAAGAAATAACAGTCTGCTTCTTTCATAAGCTTTTCAAATTCTTTTGATATTTCTTTATCAACAATTACAGCCTGCTCTGATGCACATATCATTCCATTATCAAATGATTTAGACAATACTAAGTCTGTAACTGCTGTTTTTAGTTTTGCTGTTTTATCTATATAGCAAGGTACATTTCCGAGGTCCAACACCTAATGCTGGTTTTCCACAAGAATATGCTGATTTAACCATTCCTGTTCCACCTGTTGCAAGTATTAAGTTTACATCTGGATGGTTCATTAGTGCCCTTGTTGCTTCTACTGATGGTTCTTCTACCCATAATATACAATCTTCTGGTGCTCCTGCTTCTACTGCTGCTTCTCTTAAGATTCTTGCTGTTTCACTACTACATTTTTGTGCTGATGGGTGGAACCCAAATATTATAACATTTCTTGTTTTTGCAGCTATTATTGATTTAAACATTGTTGTTGATGTTGGATTTGTAACTGGTGTAACTCCTGCTATAATTCCTATTGGCTCTGCTATTTCTTCATATCCTTCTTCTTCATTATCTCTTATTATTCCAACTGTTTTATCGTATTTTATACTATGGTATACATATTCTGATGCAAACATGTTCTTTGTGATTTTGTCTTCATATATTCCCCTTTTTGTTTCTTCTATAGCCATTTTTGCAAGTTTCATATGGTTTTCAAGTCCTGCCATTGCCATCTTTTTAGTAATATTATCAACTGTTTCTTGGTCTAATTCCATGTATTTTTGAGATGCAATTTTTGCTCTTTCTATAAGTTTATCTATCATCTCTTTTACATTTTGTTTTTCTGCTTCTGTAATTTCTTTTGTCATTATTATTCCTCCTTTGTTTTAAATTAGTATATGAATTTTTATTAATATTAATTCATTTTATCTTTTAAATTATATCTTAAGTATATGTTTTGGTCAATATAAATCTTTTATTGCTGAAGTAATTTTATTTTATTAATATATATGATAGCACTACCATAATCATTATCATACATGTCAAATGCTATCTGTATTTCCTTTGCTTTTTTGCCATTAGCAAATTCTAGCATTAGTACAGGTTTATCCGTAATAGTCTTGTTAGCAGCTGATACCGTTTCCATAGCTGTTTCTTCTTTTGTATCGTCTTCATATATAACAGTCATTTTTCCTCCTGCCCATGAAGTATATTCTGAATTATCTGATAAGACAAATCTTGATATATCTAATGATATTCCTTTTAAATCTCTCTTAATTCCTAATTTAGCGGTTATTGTCTCTATATCCATTGTTAAGTTAAATGTATTTCTATTTTTTCCTGCACTGCTTCCACTTCCTAATGAATTTATTTTATTATATATATCCTCATTAGCTCCTGTACGTGCAACAATTATTCCATAACGGTATAAATCATCTACTGTATAGTTATTTTCTTCCATTTTCGAGAATACTTCTGTGATTGGTTCATTATTTTTTACAGGTTCTTTTTCTATTTCAGCATTTATGAAATTAATATTTTTTATATATCCTCTTGCAGCTCCATAATCACTATCATACATACTCATTTTTATCTGTATTTGTTTAACAACTTTATCTTTATTAAAATTTAGAGTTAAAGTTGGCTCTGCTTCTACGTCTTTTTGAGTAGCAGTAATTCTCTCTGTCGAAACTTCATCTTTTGTTCCGTCTTCGTAAATACATTCCATTTTTGTTTCTATCCATGATGTATAACCACTTGCACTTGTTCCTGCAATATGATATAACTCTATTGATATTCCTTCTAAATTTTTAGTAATCCCTAATTTTGATGTTAATGTTTCAAAGTCTATTATTAAAGTATATGTATTACTATTAATACCTGTAGTACTTCCTGTCCCAAACTTATGTGGTACATTAAATGCATATTCATTTATCCCTGTTCTGACTGCCATTGCACCATAACGATATAAATCACTTTCTGTATGATTATTTCTTTCCATTTTTTCGAATACGTCAACAGATGCTAGTTTTGTTATTTCTTCTTCTTTTGATGTAGAGTCTCCTATTTCAACTTTTAAATTATCTAATAAATTCTCTACTCCATTAAATACTCCTAGTTCTTTTTGTTGCTCTGTTACATAGTTAATAGTTGAATTTATAGATATTTTTACTATTCCCAACTTATATATCATATTTATTGCTACTGTTGAAAGTATTATCAATATTATTATTGTAATAATAAGTGCTATTAATGTTATGCCTTTTTCTTTCTTGTTCATCTTTGGTTTCCTCCTAATTATATATTGATTATATAATTAATATATATGTTTTTCAAGTTATTCATGGAAATTCTTATTGATATTTGTTTTGTAAACACAATAAAAATCCTCCTTTCCAAGGAGGATTTTTATTGTGCTTATTGGTTATTTTTAATATATTCAACGACATCATTTACTGTAACTATTTTTTCTGCATCTGCGTCTGGAATTTCCATATCAAATTCTTCTTCTAATGCCATTATTAATTCTACTATGTCTAAAGAATCTGCTCCTAAATCATCAATAAATGATGCTTCCAAAGTAACTGTGCTTTCTGAAACATTAAGTTGTTCTATTATTATCTCTTTTACCTTTTCAAAAACTTCTTCTGTATTCATTTATTTACCTCCCTTATTAATAACATTATCTTTGTTTAGTCATAACATATTATATATTGTTAAATTTGTCAAGCTTTTTTTGATAAATTTTCAAATTCTTCTATCATCATGTCAACTGCTCTGTTTTTAACAAATTGTTCTGCTTGCTTAATTGTGAAATAAAATAAATATTCATCACTACTTCCATGTGCCTTTACAACTGGTTTCTTTACTCCTAGAAATAGTGCTCCACCATATTCTTTATAATCCATTGTTTTTTTAAATCTATTTATTGCTGGCATGCATGGAAGTGCACCAATCATTGATAGTACATTTTTCTTTATACTTTCTGTTAATGATACTTTTACAAGCTTTCCTAAACCTTCTACTGCTTTTAAGAATACATTTCCTGTGAATCCGTCTGTTACAAGTACATCTATTTTTCCTGAAAATGCATCTCTTCCTTCTACATTACCTGCAAAATTTAATTTAAGTTTTTCTGCATTTTCTTTAAGTAATTTATATGATTCTTTTGTTAGATCATTTCCTTTAGTTTCTTCTGTTCCAATATTAAGAAGTCCTATTCTTGGGTTTTCTATTTTATATGTATTTTTAAGATATATACTAGACATTTGTGCAAATTGTAATAGATTTATGGGCTTACAGTTTGTATTTGATCCTGCATCTATTAATAGCAGTCTACTTTTATATGCTGGCAAAATTCCGAGCTAATGCTGGTCTGTCTATTCCCTTTATTCTTCCAACAAGAAGTGTTGCTCCGTGTAAGTAATGCTCCTGAATTTCCTGCAGATATAAAAACGTCCCCTTTACCTTCTTTTAAAAGATTAAATCCAACTACCATTGATGAGTCTTTTTTATGTTTAATTGCAACTGTAGGAATATCTTCCATTTCTATTGTCTCAGTAGTATTATGTATTTTTATATTACTTGCAATTTCTGATATATTGTCTTTACCATAAAATTCTTTTACTTTTTTATTTATTATTTCTGCATTTCCTACTAGACAGATTTCTGCTTGTATTTCTTTTGATGCTTTTACTGCCCCATGTATTACTGCATCTGGTGCATTATCTCCTCCCATAGCATCCACTAATATTACCATAGTCTAATTTTCCCCTCACTTTTATTTTTTTATATATTATACTTATATTTATTTCTTTTTAATTTTATTATTAATTATGAAAAAAAGCAATATATTTTATCAATAATTCTAAAATATATTTTCTATATCAAAGGAGGCGGGGAATTCCCCGCCTCCTTTAGCTCCAAAATCTCATCGAGAACCTCTGTTAGCTCTTTTTCCAACTCCTCGATTTTCTCCTGGGTTG
>CANPCK010000050.1 GCA_947572545.1 uncultured Clostridium sp.
AAGAAAATTGGACGTTAACAAAATCAAAGATTTCGACGTCCACATGTGCAAAATCACTTTGTGATTATTGCACTGTCTAAGGTAAATTAACCTTGTTGAATAGTCAAAATCTGTGATTTTTCCTATTCAATAAAAAAATATGAGCGATTGAGAAATTGCTCATATTTTTTACTTAATTTCCTAATTTTTCAAATAAGTCTGCATAAATTTTGTCAACATCTAGATAATCTACTATTGTAATTTTGTGATTATTTTGTGTTGTCTCATATGATGTATCTTCTTTTATTTCTGGACAACTTATTTCTCTTGTTTCAAACCATCTCTTATCTATCATATATGCTACTACACTTATGTCCCAAATAACTCTTCTTTCTTGTATTCCATTAAATCCATCATTACGAAATCTTTTGCACAAATAGTCACATAATTCACTTTTTCCCTTTAAATAGTGCTCTATCTCATAAATTGATGTTATTAAATTTGATGATACATTCTTTGTTGGTATTACAGTGAGTTTTACTTTTGATTCGAATACTATTCTAACTGCTTGTACATCCTTAAAATTTGTTTCTACATTATTTTCATTTAAGAAACTATTTCCTCCCAGCCATATTATTTCTATCTTTGGTATTATAGACGGGTCTTTTTTTATTGCTAAACCTATATTTGTAATTGCTCCTATTGATAATATATATGTTTTGCTATTTTTATGTGCAATCTCTATTATTTTTTCTACTGCTTCATTAGTTTCTTCATACCCTTCTTCAATGAAGTCTGTTGCTCCTTTAAATACTTTACCTTTTGCGTCAAATTCTAGCCATTTGCATATTTTTAGTACTTCTTGATAACTTTCTTCTGTTCCTTCTGGAATTGATATGCTATTATTATGATGAAATGGTGCAACTGTTATTGCTTCTAAATTAAATCTATCTTGTGTTTTTATTAAATATGCTAGTGCAAATTGATCATCACATTCGTTATATATATCTGTATCTAGTATGACATTTACTTTCTCTTTTTTCTTATTCTTCTCTTGGTTAGAAATTTTATAATAAATTTCTTTCCATTTTGATACTCTATTTTTAAATTCCACATTTTGATTAAATCTTGTATTCATCATATATGTAGTTATTCCGTTTTTTTCTAAGTCTTGACATTTAGGTATAGAATCATCAATCATAATATCTATATTATTTTTTATACATTCTTGTGTTTTTTGTTGTTGGTCATGTGTATCTGTTAAAATTATCTTGTCATATGGAATTTCGTATTTGTCTAGCCATTCTTTTGACATTTGAAATGCATTTGTGTATTCTCCATTTTCTCTTCCTGAAATAATGTATATTTCGTTTCCTTCTTGTTTTAGCTTTTTTATATAATACACTGTTTCTTTTATTGGTTTCAATGATCTTGCTATTCTTTCTATATTGCTATAATAAAATTCTTTATTTTCTTCTTCTGTCCAATCGAACATTCCCTTATTTATGTATACAGCATTTTTGTCAATAATCCCATTATTCCTTAATTCTTTGTCATGCTTTAAGTATTCTTTTGTTAAAGTATCATCAAAGTTAGCTATAACATTGTCTATATCAAGTCCTATTCTCATTTATTCCTCCTATTTTAAGTATTCTACTATTCCCTCTGCTGCATCCCTTCCTGATCTTGATGCCCATGCAACTGTTGATTTTACTCCTATTAAGTCTCCGCATGCAAATACTTTTTTTCTTGATGTCATTTGTTTTCCGTCTACTTTTATATATCCTTTTTCTGTCTTTTCTACATTTACTTTTTCTAAAATTTTACTTTCTGGTTTTGATCCGAGTGCCATTACAACATAGTCCATGTTTAATTTGTAGTTACTTCCTTCTATATTTACTGGTCTTTCTCTATCTCCTTCAACTTTTATTAATTCTGTTTTGATACACTCGATTGTGTCTACTTTGTTTTCTCCTAATATTTTTACTATATTATTTTGGAATAAAAATTCTACCCCTTCTTCTATTGCTGCATCTATTTCTTCTTTCTCTGCTGGCATTTGTTCTCTTGCTCTTCTATATATTACTATTACTTTTTTTGCTTTTTTTCTATTTATTGTTCTTGCTACATCCATTGCTGTATTTCCGCCACCTATTACAGAAACTATTTTTCCTTCAAAGTCTGGATAATTTTCTTTTTCTAGAAGTTCGTTTCCTCCATATACGCCACTTAATTCTTCTCCTTGTATTTCCATTTTAGAAGATATATTAGCTCCAAAAGCAAGTAATATTGCATCATATTCTTTTTCTAATTCTTCTAAGTTTAGATTTCTTCCTAGTTCTTGTCCTAATTTGAATTCTACTCCCAATTCCAATACTTTACTTATTGTTTCTTTTATTACTTTTCTTGGTAATCTAAAATCCGGTATTCCATGTACTAATAATCCTCCAAGCTCTTCATGCTTTTCATAAATACATACTTCAAACCCTCTCCTTGCAAGATAGCTAGCTGCTGTTATTCCTGAAGGACCCCCTCCAATTATTGCAACTTTTTTACCTTTTTTGTCTTCTATTTTATTAATCTTCCATCCTTCTTTTATTGCCATGTCTCCAATAAAAGTTTCTAGTTTTCCTATACTTACTGGTTCTCCTTTTATTCCTTTTACACATGATCCTTGACATTGTTTATTGTGTGGGCATATTCTGCCACATACTGGTTGTAAAATTGTTGTGTCTAATAACGTTTCATATGATTTTTTATATTCTTCTGTTTTTATGTATTTTATAAATTCTGTTATGTCATTTGATAATGGGCACCCTTTTTGGCAAGGTTTAACCTTACAACTTAAACATTTTTCAGCTAGTTTTTGTATTTCTTCTTTACACATTTCTATTATACTTCCTTTACTTTTTTAATAACTTGTTTTAAATCATTCCAAAAATCTATTTTCTTTGTTTCGTCTCTTAAAAGTGCTGCTGGATGCCAAGTTGGCATATATAGTATTCCGTCCTTTTCTATACAAGATCCTCTTGATTTAGTTATTCCATATTCTTCCCCTAAAATGTTTTTTAGTGCAACACTTCCTAGTAGTACAATTATTTTAGGCTTTATAAGCGATATCTGATTTTCCAAATAACTTCTGCATGCTGCCGCTTCATCTGGTTCTGGGTTTCTATTTTGTGGTGGTCTACATTTTACAATATTCGCTATATATACATCTTCTCTTTTTATGCCTAGCCCATCAAATGCTTTATCCATCAGTTTTCCTGCTTTTCCCACAAATGGCTCTCCTATTTTATCCTCGTCTGCTCCTGGCCCTTCTCCTACTAACATTATTTCTGCTTTTTTATTTCCTACACCAAATACTATATTTTTTCTTGTTGTACATAGTTTACATTTTTCACAGCCTATTATTGATTTTTCTAATTCTTCCCATTCCATTACTTCTTTTCTTCCTTTTTTTAGATTGAAAAAGGATAATGTAGTGCTAGGCAAATTTCTAATGATTACAGTTTGCTAACTATTTTTCAATCTATACAATCTTCTAATAACTCAATTTTAACTTCTTCTTTTGTGTTTATTTTTGCTTTTGTTCCTATTGGTACTACTGTTTTAAACGTTCCATGTCCAAAATTATCTGATTTTATTATTGGAAATTTAGGTTCTTCTAATATATCCATTAATATTTGTTCTAATGTAATTCCACTTTCATGTTCATAATTTCCAATCCATAGTCCTCTTATTTTGTCAAATACTCCATTTTGTTTCATTTTATATAAATAATTACTTATAAAACCTGGTGGACTTTCTAGTCCAAAGTCTTCTATAAATAATATTTTGTTTTCTACATTAACTGAATATTTTCCTGTTATCAAATTTGAAAATAGACACAAGTTTCCTCCGTATCAGTTCTCCTTCTGCTGTTCCTTCGTTGATCACTTTATATGTATCGTTTTCTCCAAATGTTAAATCTTTATTTATAAATCTTTTTACCATTTCTTTATATCCATAATCTGTTTCCTCGTTGCTAAGCGATTTAAAATTTGGTCCATAAAAAGTAACTAATCCTGTTCTTTCATGTATGATATTGATTAGTGATGTTGGGTCACTATAACCACATAGTATTTTAGGATTGTTCTTTATTGTTTCATAGTCTAAATAATCAAATACTGCATTACAATTGTATCCACCCATAGCACAAAAGCAAGCAGCAATTTCTTTATCTCTAAACATTTCATTTATGTCTTCTGCTTTATGTTTTGCTGTCTCTCCATAGCCGAAGTGGATTTCCATATGCATGTTTTCCAAATTTTACTTTTAATCCTAATTTTTCTATTAATTTTACTGATTTATTTATTTCTTCTATACTATCTTCTGTAATTGGGTCTGATGTAGCAATCACTCCTATTGTATCTCCCTTTTTTAATATTCTAGGTTTTATCATTTCTATATTATTATTATCCTTTCTCTAATGCATATATAGTTTGGAAAAAATTAGTATATGGCTAGTATTTCTTAATTAAAATAATAACTCAATATGCTGATTTTTCTAAACTTTTACCTCCTTAGTAGTGCGAGCATTCTTTCCTCTGGAATTCCTAAATCTTTGAATTTTATTATTGCTTCAATTTGTAAATTTTTTGGTAAATCATCAAAGTGTTTTTTTATAAATTTTGTTTTTTCTTCTTTAAAGGCAAGTTCTAAAATCCTACTTTTCATATTTTCATTATATATGTTCTCGTAGTTTTCACACAAGAATTCTACATTTTTATTTTTACATTCTTTTTCAAGTATTGCTTCTTTTAAGTCTATATTTTCTATCTTACTAAAGTTTTTATATACAAATTTCTCGTTTCCGTTTTTATATTCATTTTCTAATATTTCGTTTCTAACTCTTGCTCCTATGTCATTTATATATTTCCCAACAAATTTTATTCCTTCTGCATTATATATTTCTTCTATTATATCACTTCTTATTCCTATATCTGTTCTCATTAAGTCTATTCTAAGTTCCATAAGTTTTCCTTCTTTGTATTCATTCCTTAGAATTTCTTTTATTCTTCTTTCTTCTTCTTTTTCTTTTATTTCTTTTTCCTGCATTTCTAGGTATTTCTTTTGAAGGTCAGAAAGTTCTTTTTGATGCTCTTTTACAAAGTCCATCTTTCTGTCTCTTAATGCAAGTGTTACTAAATTCTTTTTAGTTTCTTTGTCTAATGTATCAAATATTTCTTCAACATATTGTATATCACCTAGTTTATATGCATCTTTTGCTCTTGTTTCTAAATCTATATAGCTGTTTTCTTTTCCAATTGATTCAAATCCATATTCTTCTATGAATGCTCCTGTATATGATATATCTATATTATTTGCCCTAATTGTTTCTCTATATTTCCATATATCTTTTCTCATTGATGTTAAATCATAATCTACTATTTGTTTTACTTTGTCTAGTCCCTTCATTCCTTTTATTGGCTTTCTTTCGAGCATATTCATATATACATAGTCTGTTGTAAGTTCTGCTTTTTCTGGTATTTTGTATTTTTCTAGTCTCTCTATATAATCCATTGGAAGATTTTTATCTGTGTAAATTAGTTTTGCTTTTGTATTTTGGAATTTTCCAAAAGCTATACATCCTCTAAAATCACATTTTTGTATATCTGCACTAATTTCTTTTATATTTATTCCGTCCTCTGATACAATTATTGGATGAATTGTTGCAAAATTTATTATACAGTTTGTGTCTTTTAAATTGATTTTTGTAGTTATAAATATCTTCTTCCCATTATTTCTTTCTTTTGAGTAGCCTGGCATAAATGTATGTAAATATAAATTACTTAGGTCTTCTCCTTCTAAATTCATTTCTGGAAGTTCTAAGTAAAATTCTTTTCTATCTACTTCTTTTATATGCTTTTTATTATAGAATGTAACTAAAGCTTTATCTCTATATTGAATTGTATACTTTAGTGTTTCTTTGTCATCAAGTTTTAAGAAGTCTACCCATTCCATTATTGCTTCGTCTTTCATTTTAGATATTAATTCTACTTTAATTAATTGTTTGTATAAAATAATTTTTGCTTGTTCATTCATTGTTTATCTCCTTCTGTTTGAAAAATACTAATTCTTTTTCAAACTAATTATGCTTACGTTTCTTCCAGACAGCGCTCCTTCCATTCTATATGAATGAAGTTTATTATGATTACATTTTGTACAAATTTTGCTGTCTATTATATTTTCATTTGTTAAACCTTCATGTATTAAGATTAGCCTATTTATATAGCCTGTGTCAATATAATATTTAGAATTTTTTGATTTTGTAATTATTTCGTCTATATTTCCTAAGTTTTTAAATTTTTCATAAAACATTTCTTTTACGTCTTCGTCCACTTCAAAGCAGCATTTTCTAATAAATGGTCCTATTAAACAAATTAAATCTTTAGGGTTACATCCATATTCTTGCTTTAATTTTTGTACTGCTTTTCTCCCAATTTCTTTATATGTTCCTTGCCAACCTGAATGTATATTTCCTATAATATTCTTTATTGGATCATAAAAATATAAAGCTGTACAGTCTGCAAATGATAATGATAGTATTTTTTCTTTTCTGTCTGTTATAAGTCCATCCACATTCTGAAAATCCTCTGTGTAAATCCCTGCTTGCTGGTCTTCTACCTTTTTTATAATGTCTGTGTGAGTTTGATGTGGTCTATATACATTCTTGACATTTAATTCAAGTTTAGTACATATTTTAGTATATTCTTCTATTACTTCTTTTTTTCTTTTTTCTATATTCCCATTATGCCCAAAGTCCAAAGGCTTGAATGTGTATGCATGCTGTACTTTATCTGTATATTCTAGCAATTTTCTAAATTGTAAATATTCTGTTTCTTCATCATAAACATGTATCACATTTTCATTTGATAAATTTTCTTTATTTAAAATTTCACTTATTTGTTTATCTAAGTTACTGTTTTCTTCATTAAAAATACAATAACTACATTTTCGTTTGAAATAGTTTTCATCATGCTGGCTATCTATCCTAGCCTTTGCTAATTTTCTGTCTATTTTATCTCTTCTCATAATTCTCTTTATACAAGTTTCTTTTTTTGCAATTATTCCAATTACAATATCACAAATTCTGTCTAATCCTGATTCGAATAATAGCGGTACATCTATTATTGAGTTTTCTATTTTATTTGCTTCTTCTATTATTTTTGGTACTATATATTCTTTTGTTAATCTATCTAGTTCTTCTTTTTTTACTCTGTTTATAAAGATTATTTCTGCAAGTTTTTTTCTATCTATTTCTTGATTTTCTTTTAGTATTTCTTTTCCAAATAGTTCTACTATTTTTTTATAGTATTCTTCTCCGCTTTTTACTTAACTCTCTTGCTATTTCATCAGCATTTATGTATTTCGCATTTTTTAAATCGCAAATTCTATTAGATACAGTGCTCTTTCCTGCACCTGAATTTCCTGTAATTCCTATTATCAAATTTAAACCACTCCTTAAATTATCTGTTTGAAGTTTAAGTTTATATCTAACATGCATTATTGATATATATTTCATACTGAATAGGTTGTTATTTTATATTATAACTTATATTATTTCTTAGAGTTTTTAAGAACTTCTGCTACTGCTTTTGGTACAAATTTTGTTATATCTTCTCCTGCAACATATAGTTCCATTACCATGCTTGAAGAAAGATATCCTAAGTTTCCTGCTCTAAAATAGCAAGTATCAAGCCCTGAATATTGGTCATTTATTTCTGCGATTGTTTCTTCATATTGATAGTCTGTTCCATTTCTTAAGCCTCTTATTAGAATTTCTGCTCCTCTGGCTTTTGCTTCTTTTGATGTTAATCCATCATATATTATTACTTCTGCATTTTCAATCTTTTCTTCTTTTAATACTATTTCTATTGCTTTTTTCATCTTTTGCTTGTCAAATCTGCTCTTCTTTTCTGCATTTTTTCCTATTCCTATTATTACTTTATCAAAACAGCTTGTACTCTTTTTTACTATTGATAAATGCCCATTTGTGAATGGATCAAAAGAACCTGCATAAAATCCTATCATATATTTTACCTTTCTTTGTTTATTATTTCTATTAGTATAGCATAGATAATAAATATTTTCTAGCTCTTATATAAATTTAATCCTAGAAATTGGTATGTTATTTCCATTTCTAGGATTTGTTTATTTTGACTTGTTTAGAACCGTCCCTTTTAATTCTTTTTTATTTTTTTGCCATTGAGTATGGATCTGTATTTGTTCCTGTACCAGTTTGTCCAACATCTACTTTTGAAAGATCAGCTTCAACTACGGGGCGCACCGCACAGATATCGCTGTACGTGCCGCCGCTCGAGTCATACAAGTAATAGCAGGTCACGTTACCGCCGCCCACACTGAATATGTCAAAACACGCAATGTTACTAGCAATAGCGACACAGCGAGAAGCAACCCTGTACGCCCTGTAGTTGTCCGTTCCAGTAGTGCTACTTGCTGTTGGGTTTGTTAGTAGTGCATCATAAATCGTATTTGTTGCATATGTGGTTATACTATAATTATAATATGTATTCTTTCCTGTTGAACTTCCCCTTACATTTCCACTATACCAACTACTTTGTTCACTTCTTGCTAATGTTCCTCCTCCTGATTTACTTGGCTCTTGTGCATATATCATTGGATAATAATTACTACTTGGTGTTATTGTATTTCCATAACTTGGTGTTACTGCCTTCCTTTGCGCATATGTTGTCATATTTGTTACTTTATCTATATCTTCTTGTTTTATACTTCTTACTTTTATTGCACTTCCATATGTACTATTTCCAAATGCTGTTGCACATGCATCATTTAACAACTTCACTACATTATTATACCCATCTGCTCCTTTTAACATTATGCTTCCTGCTAACGTTTCTGATATTAACAATAGCTTATTTCCTTCTACTCCCCATATTCTCCACTTCATATTATTATTTGCTGAGAATGTTTGACTTGATCCTGTTCCTATTCCTGAATATGTTCCATCTACTGTATAATTACTTCCTGCTGGTACATAATTTACATATTTTCCTATATTTGCTGTAGAGCCTAGTTCTGTACCTGTCATTCCTTCTGGTTCTGTACATTTTGCTGCTGTTGTACTTGTACAATATGTATAGTATGTGTTTGATCCTGATGTCTTATATAATATTGCATAGGCTGTTGTTGTGCTTGAGTCTCTTAATCCTGCTACACTTGTATATGTTCTTGTTGTTGTATTACTACTTGTTGCAAATCCATATAAGCTATATCCACTTACTGATGATGTGAATGTGAAATTACTTAAATCTGTACTTGTGCTTCCCATATATGTTGTCATTGCTGTTGTACTTGTAAACACTTCATTTCTATACCTTGTATAATTTGTTGCTACTGTTTTACTGCTTGGATAATATATTGTTACACTCTTTCTATATAC
>CANPCK010000051.1 GCA_947572545.1 uncultured Clostridium sp.
TGCCGAAGATACTTGCGAATTTCTTTGCTGGGAAAATAGGTCGTCGCCAAATTTTTTTATGCAAAAATGAGAAAATAATAAAACGTAGCCCCATGTCAGGAAAAATCCTGACATGGGGCTAATTGTTTTGGCTATCTTTCAGCGATCAAGCCTAAAATGCTGAACATTATGGGCATAGGAATTGCGAGAAATAAGGTGGATAATTCATCAAATTTTCCTACAAAGTAGCAAAGAACAGTGATGAGAATCACACCAAAAAAGAAATTTCTGACTGGCTTCCCACTACGTTCATCATTTTTTATAGCAATGCTTAAATTTGATGATGTGAACCAAAGTATTAGGAAGTACACTACCCAAAACATGCTAAAACTCCTTTCACAAAAATTGTTTGTAGGAACATCTATAAAAAAATGCTACTTGAGCATGAACATTATATACATAAATTATATAATGATAGAGCATAATTGTCAACATAATATTAAAAGCAAGCTGAAAAATAAAAAAAATTAAGAAATTTACTAAAAAAGCTTGCATTTTTCTAAGAGTTATATTAAAATTTATTTGAAAGTGGAGAGAAGTGGTAGAAAGTGTCATAAAAGTGAAGGGAAGTGAGTCCAAGTGTTTATAGGTGAATATGAACATACAGTAGATGCAAAAGGCAGAGTAATAATGCCAGCAAAGCTTAGAGATGACATCGGAGAAAAATTCATACTAACAAAAGGATTGGACGGATGCTTATTCGCTTATTCACAGACAGAATGGACAAACTTTGAAGAAAAACTAAAAACACTTCCACTTACAAACAAAAATGCTAGAGACTTTGTAAGATTTTTCCTTTCAGGAGCAATAGAATGTGAAATAGACAAACAAGGAAGATTTTTGATACCAAATAACTTAAGAACATATTCTAAACTAGATAAAGACATTGTGATAATAGGAGTTGGAACAAGAATAGAAGTATGGAACAAACAAGCTTGGTTACAAAGTGGAGAAAATATTTCTGCAGATGAAATAGCAGAAAATATGGACAAACTATTAGGTATATAACTTGCAAAAGTTTATATAAATGAACAAAAGAAGACATTTACAAAAGAGAAGTTAAGTAATAAACAAAAGATTAAAAAAAACAAAAGACAGCAAAAACAAAAGATAAAATCTTAAATCTACAAATGAAGTGAGATAAAAACAAAAGCGAGAATTAGCAAAAGAAAATAATTGAAACACAAAAGCGATAAAAACAAAAGATATACTTAAGAAGTAGATTTCATTACAGTTGGTAATATAAAAAATATTTTACCAACTGTAATGCTTTATCTAAAAGAAAAATCAAGGAGATAAAGAAGTGGAATTTAATCATAATCCAGTTCTATTAAAAGAAGCAATTAATGGATTAAACATACAAAAAAGCGGAATATATCTAGATGGTACATTGCGGAGGCGCAGGACATAGTTTTGAAATTGCCAAAAAATTAGAAGGAACTGGAACATTAATAGGAATAGATAGAGATAAAGAAGCATTACAAGCTGCTAAAGAAAAACTAAAAGACTTTAAGAATATAATATATGTGCATGGAAACCACGATGAGATACAGCAGATATTATTAGATTTAGGAATAGAACAAGTAGATGGAATATTGCTTGACTTGGGAGTATCATCATATCAACTAGATACAAAAGAACGTGGTTTTAGTTACATGTCTGAAGACAGTTTGCTAGACATGAGAATGGATAAAACAGAAAAATTAACAGCAAAAGAAGTTATAAACGAATATTCAGAAGAAAAGCTATCGCAAATACTTTGGGAATATGGAGAAGAAAAATTTGCAAAAAAAATAGCAAGAAATATTTGTGAAAAAAGAAAAACAAAAGAAATAGAAACGACAGGAGAATTAGTAGAAATCATAAAAAAAACTATACCAGCTAAATTTGCGAAAGAAGGGCATCCAGCAAAACGAACATTCCAAGCAATAAGAATAGAAGTAAATAATGAAATTGAGCCATTATATCAAACAATAATTAAATCAATTAAAACATTAAAACAACATGGAAGACTATGTGTGATAACATTTCATTCACTAGAAGACAGAGCAGTAAAGAAAGCATTTATAGATAGTATACGGAAAATGTACCTGTCCAAAAGAATTACCATATTGTGTATGTGGAGCACAAAGACTTGGGAAGATTATAAATAAAAAGCCGATAATTCCAACAGAAGAAGAACAAAAAGAAAACACAAGAGCAAAAAGTGCAAAACTTAGAATTTTTGAAAAAGAATAACAAAGAAAGTTTTAGAAAATGAATGAAATAAAAGGAATTACATTTTATTAATCTATACAATATAAAAGAAAAAATATAATTAAGAAACAAAGGAGGAGGTGAAATCTATGCCATATAATAATAGGTATCAATATGAAACTAGTCCAAGAAAATTAAGGCCAGAATATGAACCAATAAAAAGGACATACCCTAAAAAGAGCAGTGCAATAAATACAAAAAAGAAAAAGAAAACTGTGACAAAAATAAATCAAGCCAAAATTATATTATATGTTGTAATAGGTTTCATAGCTTTGTTTGTTATTAGTTATAGGTATGCAATGATAGACAAAACATATTCTAACTTAAAAAAAAAGAAGACAGAATTAGGAGTAATAGAAAAAGAAACAGCTCAACTAGAAGCTAATATAGAAAGTAACTTAAGACTTACAACAATAGAAAAGGAAGCACAAGAGAAATTAGGAATGCAAAAAAGAATTCCTGAACAAACAGTATTGGTAACACTTCCAAAAACAGATTATGTAGAAACTAGTTCAGAAGAAATTAAAGATGATAATAAAAATTCTAATTGGTTTATAGAAATAATAAATAAAATAATAGATACATTGAAATAATAGATAGTGAACAAAAATAACTTGACATTAAAAAAAAGTTGAGATATATTATTAATAAAAGAAGAAACTAAGGAGGAAGAAATGAAACAAAACAGATTAAAAGTAATAATTCTAGTTGTTGCAATAATTGCAGCCATTGCTGTAATAGTAAAAGTAACAACATCAAAACCAGAAGCAGATGAAAAGAAAAGTTATGCAGACAAACAAGAAAATGGAACAGTAATAAATACTAGCAAAAAACTATCAGAAGTAAAAAAATATAATGGATTAGAATTTACAAATATAAAATTCTCACATACAGAATCAGTAACAAGCCTAAATGCAGAAGTTAAAAATACAACAACAAGCAATATACCAGCGCAACTAGTAAATATAAATGTAATAGATAGGGAAGGAAATATTATGACATCATTTGTAGGAGAAATAAATGAATTAGAACCAGGAGAAACTACTACAATAGATTCAGGAATAGCAGCAAACTATGTAGATGCATACAATATAGAATTTGCATCACCAGAAAAAAAGATATAAATATAAGAGATAAAAATGCATCTCAAATGTTAGACAAAACTAGCATTTGAGGTGTATTTTTTAATGCTTAAATATAGTGAAAATTAACAGATTAGTTAAACAGTAAATTGCCTTTAATGATATATATGGACTTGATGAAGATACTAGAGAAGTATTTTATTAAAGAATAAAAGGAGAACTCAGTTTTAAAGAAATGTTAAATAAGAGAACTAATATTTAGAAATGTGCTTCAAAAAAGATATATTTTGCTAGTTTTGGCAAAACATACTAGAAAAACATTGACTTTATTCTAAAAAAATGATAAAATATTAATCGCTTAAGTTCTACGGAACCAGCAAATACAAAAAAACGGAGGTGAAATTTAAGTGCCAACAATTAATCAATTAGTAAGAAAAGGAAGACAAACTTCAAAGTCAAAATCTACAGCTCCTGCATTACAACATGGATTTAACTCAAAAAAGAACATAGCAACTGACCACAGAGCACCACAAAAAAGAGGTGTATGTACAGTAGTTAAAACAGTTACTCCTAAAAAGCCAAACTCAGCTTTAAGAAAAGTAGCCAGAGTTAGACTATCAAATGGATATGAAGTAACATCTTATATTCCAGGAATAGGACATAACTTACAAGAGCACAGTGTTGTATTAATTAGAGGAGGTAGGGTAAAAGACTTACCAGGTGTTAGATACCATATAATAAGAGGAACACTTGATACAGCAGGAGTAAAAGACAGAATGCAAGCTCGTTCTAAATATGGAGCTAAGAAACCTAAAAAATAAAAAACGAATGAAAATCGGCATCTTGCCACGTTAATCTGCTTTAAAAATTTTTTGATGTACACTAGTACTATCTCAAAATTTTTGCATTGATTAACTTGCAATATACCAATTTTGCTTCGTTTTTGAAGGTGCTTATAACTACTAAGATTTAAGGTACTTAAATTAGAATAGATTATATGCACTTGCTGGTAGAAAAACCAGAGTAACTTTGATGCCTAGGAATTAGGTATCTATAATTCTAAAAGAAGGAGTGAAGAACAGTGCCAAGAAAAGGATATATAGCAAAAAGAGATGTTTTACCAGATCCAATATATAATAGCAAAGTTGTTACAAAATTAATAAACAATGTAATGCTAGATGGTAAAAAATCAGTTGCTCAAAAAATAGTTTATGATGCATTTGACATAATAAAAGAAAAAGAGCAAAAGAATCCACTAGAAGTTTTTGAAACAGCATTAGAAAATATCATGCCAGTTCTTGAAGTAAAAGCTAGACGTGTTGGTGGTGCAACATACCAAGTACCACTAGAAATTAGACCTGAAAGAAGACAAACATTAGGTTTAAGATGGATAGTTGGATACGCAAGAAAAAGACATGAAAAAACAATGTCTGAAAAACTTGCAGGAGAAATATTAGATGCTGTATCAGGAAATGGTGGAGCATTTAAGAAAAAAGAAGATATGCATAGAATGGCAGAAGCTAATAAAGCTTTTGCACACTATAAATGGTAAAATTTTCAAAACAAACCTCGTATTGCGTTGCTATGAGGCTATTTAGGCTTTGCCGATTACAGCATCAGTATGCAATTTGATTTAGTAAATTGTAATCATTAGGACCTCATGCGCCTAGCGATACTATTTTCTTTTGAAAATTCAAATAATCATTTAGAAAAGTAAAACAATTTAAACAAACAAGAAAAAATAAAATAAGGAGGAAAAAGCCGTGTCAGATAGACAATACCCATTAGAAAGAACAAGAAATATAGGAATAATGGCACACATAGATGCAGGAAAGACAACAACAACTGAGAGAATTCTTTTCTACACAGGAAAGACTCATAAGATAGGTGAAGTTCATGAAGGTGAAGCAACTATGGACTGGATGGTTCAAGAGCAAGAAAGAGGTATAACAATAACATCTGCTGCAACAACATGTTTTTGGTTGGATCATAGAATAAATATAATTGATACACCAGGTCACGTTGATTTTACAGTAGAAGTTGAAAGATCTTTAAGAGTGCTTGATGGTTCTGTATTAGTACTTGCAGCTAAAGGTGGAGTTCAACCACAATCAGAAACAGTTTGGAGACAAGCAGAAAAATATCATGTACCAACAATATCATATGTAAATAAAATGGATACAACTGGTGCAGACTTCTATGCTTGTGTAGAACAAATAAATTCTAGATTAGGTGCAAATCCTGTTCCAATACAAATACCAGTTGGAGCAGAAGAAAACTTTCAAGGAATAGTTGACTTAATAAAAATGAAAGCATTTATTCATAAAGACGACTTAGGAAAGGACATTGAAGTTACAGACGTTCCAGCAGACCTAAAAGAAAAAGCAGATGAATATAGAGCAAAATTAATAGAAGCTGTTGCAGAACAAGATGATGAATTAATGATGAAATATTTAGAAGGAGAAGAACTAACAGAAGAAGAAATAAAAAAAGGTCTTCGTCTAGGAACACTTGCATGCAAAATGGTTCCAGTATGTTGTGGTTCTTCATACAAAAATAAAGGTGTTCAAGAATTATTAAATGCAGTAGTTGCATATATGCCATCACCATTAGATATACCAGATATAAAAGGTGTAACACTTGATGGAGAAGAAACAGAAAGAAAAACTTCAGATGATGAACCATTTTCAGCACTTGCTTTCAAAATAGCAACAGATCCATTTGTTGGAAAACTTTGCTTTATGAGAGTATATTCAGGAACATTAAGTTCAGGATCAACAGTATTAAATGCAAATAAAGATAAAAAAGAAAGAATAGGAAGACTACTTTTGATGCATTCTAATCATAGAGAAGACATTGAAAAAATATATGCAGGAGATATAGTTGCAGCAGTTGGACTAAAAGAAGTAACAACAGGTGATACATTATGTGATATGAGTCACCCAGTTATACTTGAATCAATGGAATTCCCAGAGCCGGTTATAGATATAGCTATTGAACCTAAAGATAAAGTAGCACAAGAAAAAATGGGAATTGCACTTGCAAAACTTGCAGAAGAAGATCCAACATTTAAAACACATACAGACCATGAAACAGGTCAAACAATTATAGCAGGAATGGGAGAATTACACTTAGACATAATCGTAGACAGATTAAAAAGAGAATTCAAAGTTGAATGTAATGTTGGAAAACCACAAGTTGCATATAAAGAAACAATTAGAGAAACAGTTAGAGTTGAAGGAAAATTCATTCGTCAATCAGGTGGACGTGGACAATATGGTCATGTTTGGCTAGAAATGGAACCACTAGAGCCAGGAACAGGAATACAATTTGAAAGTAAAATAGTTGGTGGTGTTGTTCCAAAAGAATACATTAAACCAGTAGAAGAAGGAATTAGGGAAGCTGCTGAATCAGGAGTACTTGCTGGATACCCAGTTATAGACTTCAAAGCTACATTAGTAGATGGTTCTTACCATGATGTAGACTCTTCAGAAATGGCATTCAAAATAGCTGGATCTATGGCATTCAAAGAAGGAGCTAGAAAAGGTAAATCAGTAATACTTGAACCTATAATGAGAGTAGAAATAACAGTTCCAGAAGAATACATGGGAGATGTTATAGGAGATGTAAACTCAAGACGTGGAAAAATGGAAGGAATGGAAGCTAGAAATGGTAGCCAAATAATAAGAGGATTTATACCACTTTCAGAAATGTTTGGTTATGCAACAGACTTACGTTCAAAAACACAAGGAAGAGGAACATATGCAATGGAACCAAGTCACTATGAGGAAGTACCAAAATCAATACTTGATACAATAGTTGCATCTCGTGCAAAAAAAGAAGACTAATTCGAAGAATAATTCTAATTCGAATTACTGAAAAAATAAAATACTACAAAAAGCTTGCATTTTTCTAAGAAATGTTATAAAATGCAAGTACTAATCAAATTAGTTATTAAATTTAAAAAAATATTAAAACAGTAAGTAGCTAGGCAAGAAGTGAGTAATAAGGATTACAAAATGCTGAACGCATTTTGCATAAGTTATCTGTAACTCGCTACGCTCGAACAGCTAACTTAACTTAAAGGAGGATTTTTAAAAATGGCTAAAGCAAAATTTGAAAGAACAAAGCCACACGTTAACATCGGTACAATCGGACATGTTGACCATGGTAAAACAACAACAACAGCTGCTATAACAAAAGTGCTAGGATTATTAGGAAAAGCACAATTTACAGCTTATGATCAAATCGACGGAGCACCAGAGGAAAAAGCAAGAGGAATCACAATTAATACAGCACACGTTGAATATGAAACAGAACCAAGACACTATGCACACGTTGACTGCCCAGGACACGCAGACTATGTAAAGAACATGATTACAGGTGCAGCTCAAATGGATGGAGCAATCTTAGTAGTTTCAGCAGCAGATGGACCAATGCCTCAAACAAGAGAGCATATCTTACTTGCTAGACAAGTTGGTGTTAAATATATAGTTGTATATTTAAACAAATGTGATCAAGTTGATGATCCAGAATTATTAGAATTAGTAGAAATGGAAGTTAGAGACTTACTTTCAAGCTATGAATTCCCAGGAGATGAGATTCCAATAATAAAAGGATCTTCTCTAAAAGTATTAGAGTCAACAGCAACAGACCCTAATGCACCAGAATATGCATGTATTAAAGAATTAATGGATGCTGTTGATAGTTATATACCAACACCAGACAGACCAACAGACCAACCATTCTTAATGCCAGTTGAAGACGTATTTACAATTACAGGAAGAGGAACAGTTGCAACAGGTAGAGTAGAAAGAGGAATTGTAAAAGTTGGAGACGAAGTTGAAATGGTAGGACTTTCTGCAGAAAGCAAAAAGACAGTTGTTACAGGTGTAGAAATGTTTAGAAAACTATTAGACCAAGCAGAAGCAGGAGATAACATTGGAGTTCTTTTAAGAGGAATTCAAAGAAATGAAATCGAAAGAGGTCAAGTTTTAGCAGTACCTGGATCAATACATCCACATACAAAATTCAAATCAGAAGTTTACATCTTAACAAAAGAAGAAGGTGGAAGACATACACCATTCTTCAATGGATATAGACCACAATTCTATTTCAGAACAACAGACGTTACAGGAGTTATAGATTTACCAGCAGGAACAGAAATGGTTATGCCTGGAGATAATATAACAATGACAATTGAACTAATTACACCTATAGCTATCGAAAAAGGATTAAGATTCGCTATTCGTGAAGGTGGTAGAACAGTTGGTTCTGGAATCGTTTCAGAAATAATTCAATAATATTAGAGAATGATATTAAAAAGGAGCCCAAATACAGGGTTCCTTTTGTATTGGAAAAAGATATATATTTACATAACTTGAAAAATATGTAAATATATGATAAAATCAAATAGCAAAACCCAATAAGGAAAATTGTAGGAGGCTCTATACTATGGACAAAACAGCAAGCGGCAAAAACTTATTTATCATCAAAATTGTCATAATAATTTTGGTGGGCTCAGCAATCCTAGCATGTATCGAAAAAGAGAAAAGCGTGGAGGTAATAAAAGTAGAGGTAAGTTCTGAAGAAAATTACGAAGTATCATATTTTGAAGGAGCGATGCTTGGAAGAAATTATTGGCAAGTAACGGTAGAGACCTTGGGAGGAAATGTTAAAGTTTCAGAGCTTGAAGAACTAAATGACTATATTGAAATAGCACTTGAAGATCCTTCAGAGCGGAATATCAAAGCGGCCTATATCTATTCAGCAACTCTTTTGCATCAAAAGCTTTCTTTTCAATATCATGAAGGCATAGACAAAGAAGCTTATACAATGGGCTGTATGCATATGAGTTCGATGAATATGATGTGGATAATGAAAATGAGAGGA
>CANPCK010000052.1 GCA_947572545.1 uncultured Clostridium sp.
GACTTTAAACAAGTTTTTCAGTTTTGAGCGAAACCTTTTCCAGTAAATGAATAAAAAACTTGTGAAGAGGAAATAAACAACAATTAAAGTAAGAATAACAATAAGAAGCGGACAAGTAAAATCTAATAGAATAAATACATACATATATTAAGTAATAAAGGTAAGATTAGAAGAAATACAGACAAGAAAATAATAGTAGGAAATGTAAAAAGTTGAAATGTTTTTAGCTTTCAGTAGCATAACAAACAAGTCAGTAAATGTAAGATATAGAAATGTTTTTAGCTTTGAGAAACTTAATAATCAAGTAAATGAAAAAAACTCACTTGTAAAATCAGTGAGTTTTCATTTTGTCCAATTTCAGTGGTAGGCTTACTGCAAAGCCTCCTACAAAGAAATACATTTTGGTTTTTGGAACGTTTTGGTGACCCATACGGGAATCGAACCCATGATTCCACCTTGAGAGGGTGGCGTCTTAACCGCTTGACCAATGGGCCAAAATCATATTAATTTTAGCATAAAAATTCTATAAATGTCAATACATACAGATAAAATTTGATTTTAAAATTTAAAAATAAAATAAAATTAGCAAAAGGTATTGACAAGTGATAAAAAAAGATATATTATATTAGCAGTCCAAGATATTGAGTGCTAATGGAGGCAAAGATATGTTAGATGAACGAAAAAGAAAAATACTTAAAGAGATAGTAGACGAATACATTGAGACAGCAGAGCCAGTAAGCTCTGCCATAATAGTAGATAAGTATGAAAATAATATAAGTTCAGCAACAGTTAGAAATGATATGGCTGAGCTTGAGAAAGCAGGGTATTTAGAAAAAACTCATACATCAAGTGGACGCATACCTTCAGCAAAAGGATATAGACTGTATGTGGATGAGCTTTTAAAATATGATAATATTAGTTTAGAAGAAATTAGGTATATACAAGAAAAACTTGAAATAAAAGCAAATGGAATAGAGGAACTTACAAAACTTGCAACAACAACACTTTCAGAAATTACACATTATACAACAGTTAGTATTGGACCAAAAACAACAGGACAAATTATAGAAGAAATAAAATTTGTTCCATTAGGAACAAGAATGATTATGGGAATAATAGTAACAGATGCAGGAATGGTTAAAGAAACAATTATAAAATTTGATGAAGATATAGAGGTTGAACAAGTTGAAACACTAAATCGTTTGTTTAATAGTAAATTACAAGGAGAGCCACTTGAAAAAATAGATACACCACTTGAAGAATATATTTTCAGAGAACTAAAATACAGTATAAATATTATCAAAACTATTGTAGAGCAAATGAAAAAATTAATAGAAGAGGAAGAAGAAAGAATATACTTAGAAGGAACAAACAAAAACTTAGAACTTCCAGAATTCAAGAGTTTAGATTTAGTTAAAAACTTTGTAAACATATTAGATACAAAAGAAGTTATGCTAGATATTTTAAATACAGGATTTGCAGAAGATATACAAATATATATAGGAGATGAAAACGGCAATGAAGATTTAAAAGACTTTAGCATAGTAAGTTTCAAGCATTCAGTGGGAGACAAAGAATTAGGAACAATTGGAATAATAGGACCTAAAAGAATGAATTATTCAAAAGTTATTTCAGTAATGAAATATATTAGTAAAAAACTAAATGAAAATTTTGATGATGATAAAAATAATAAATAATTTTAGTGAATAGGAGGAAAACTATGGAAAATAATAATGATAAACAAGAAGAAATAAAGGAAGAAGTTATGAATGAAGATATAGAAAAAGTTAAATTAAAAGAAGAACTAGAAAATACAACAGACAGATTAAAAAGACTTATGGCAGAATTTGATAACTTTAAGAAAAGAAGCTCAAAAGAAAGAGAAACATTGTATAATTCAGTTTTAGGAGATGTAGTAAATAAGCTTTTACCAGTCTTAGATAATTTAGAAAAAGCAGCAAATGCTGAGACAGAAGATACAAATTACAAGCAAGGAATAGATTTAGTACTAAAACAATATATGGAAGTACTTTCAGCATTTGGAGTAAAAGAAATTGAAAGTATAGGGACAACATTTGATCCAGAATTACATGAAGCAGTTAGTATGGTACAAGATGAAACATTAGGAGAAAAAGAAATAAAAGAAGAATTTAGAAAAGGTTATAAATTAGGCGACAAGGTTTTAAGGCACTCTATAGTAATCGTAGCTAACTAAAAAAATTTGTTATTAATTTTTTTAATTTATATAAATTTTACAAAAGAAAATAAAAATATATAAAATGAATAAAATAGGAGGAAAAAGAAAATGGGAAAGATTATAGGAATTGACTTAGGAACAACAAACTCATGTGTAGCAGTTATGGAAGGAGGAGAACCAGTAGTAATAGCTAATGCAGAAGGAAATAGAACAACACCTTCAGTTGTAGCTTTTTCAAAAAATGGAGAAAGACTAGTTGGACAAATAGCTAAACGTCAAGCAGTTACAAATCCAGATAATACTGTAATCTCAATAAAAAGAGACATGGGAACAAACAAAAAGGTAAAAATAGAAGGAGACGATTTTACACCACAAGAAATATCAGCAATGATACTTCAAAAATTAAAAACAGATGCAGAAAACTACTTAGGACAAAAAGTAACTCAAGCAGTTATAACAGTTCCAGCATACTTTAGTGATAGTCAAAGACAAGCAACAAAAGATGCAGGAAAAATAGCAGGACTAGAAGTTTTAAGAATAATAAATGAGCCAACAGCAGCAGCACTTGCTTATGGAATGGATAAAGAAGATACAGACAAAAAGATAATGGTATATGACTTAGGAGGAGGAACATTCGATGTATCTATACTAGATATTGGAGATGGAGTATTTGAAGTTTTAGCAACAAGTGGAAATAACAAATTAGGTGGAGATGACTTTGACGAAAGAATAATTAAATACTTAGTAGATGAATTTAAGAAAGAACAAGGAATAGATCTAGGTACAGATAAAATGGCTATGCAAAGACTAAAAGAAGCAGCAGAAAAAGCAAAAATAGAATTATCAGGAGTAGGTCAAACAAATATAAATCTACCATTTATAACAGCAGATAGCACAGGACCAAAACACTTAGATATCACATTAACAAGAGCAAAATTTGAAGAATTAATCAGAGACTTAGTAGATGCAACATTAGGACCAGTTAATCAAGCACTTAAAGATGCAGGAATAAGTGCTTCAGAATTACACAAAGTATTACTTGTTGGAGGATCTTCAAGAGTACCATGTGTTCAAGAAGCAGTTAAGAAAATTACAGGAAAAGAAGCAGATAAAGGAATAAATCCTGATGAATGTGTTGCAATTGGTGCAGCTATTCAAGGTGGAGTATTATCAGGAGATGTACAAGATTTATTATTACTAGATGTTACACCACTATCATTAGGAATTGAAACTTATGGTGGAGTATTTACAAAATTAATAGAAAGAAATACAACAATACCAACAAAAAAATCACAAATATTCTCAACAGCAGCAGATGGTCAAACAAGTGTTGAAGTACATGTATTACAAGGTGAACGTGAAATGGCTGCATATAACAAAACATTAGGAAGATTCCAATTATCTGGAATTCCAGCAGCACCAAGAGGAGTACCACAAATTGAAGTTACATTTGATATAGATGCAAATGGTATAGTACATGTATCAGCAAAAGATATGGCAACAGGAAATGAGCAAAATGTATCAATAACAGCAAGCTCAAATCTTTCAGACGAAGATATCGAAAAGGCAGTAAAAGATGCAGAAGCACATGCTAGTGAAGACAAAAAGAAGAAAGAAGAAATCGAAGTTAGAAATAATGCAGAAAGTTTAGTATACAACTGTGAAAAAACAATGACAGAGCTTGGAGATAAGATTAGTGGAGAAGAAAAAGCAAAAATAGAAACAGAAGTAGATAATGTTAAGAAAGCATTAGAAGGAACAGACACTGAAAATATTAAACAAGCAACAGAAAAACTAACATCAGTATTCTACGAATTATCAGAAAAACTATATAAACAAGCAAATCCAAATCCAGAAGGAGGAGCTACAGAAGGAGCAGCAAATGGACCAACTCAAGATGAAAATGGAAATGTTTATGATGCAGACTATAATGTCGAAAGTGACGACAACAAATAAAATTTGAGCAATAATTGCCATTTAGCTGTGTTACACTATGCTTAACATCAAAATCAGTGTACAAAAAGTATACCTCATTGATGTTAAGCTTGTGTGCTTTGCTAAATAACAATTCTTGCTCAAATTAAATTGAGAGGAATGAATTAAATGGCAGAAAAAAGAGATTATTATGAGGTTTTAGGGGTGGCAAAAACTGCAACAGATGAAGAAATAAAAAAAGCATATAGAAGGCTTGCAAAAAAGTATCATCCTGATGCAAATCCAGATAACAAAAAAGAAGCAGAAGCTAAATTTAAAGAAGTAAACGAAGCATATGAAACATTATCAGATAAACAAAAAAGAACAATGTATGACCAATTTGGACATAATGGACCCCAAGGCTTTGGAGGTGGAAATCCAGGAGGAGGATATTATTCATATTCTACCTCTGGTTTTGATGGCTTCGATATAGATTTAGATGATATAGTTTCATCAATATTTGGTGGAGGAAGAAGTAGAAGAACTTCAAGAGCATCGAATGGACCAAGTAAAGGCGCAGACTTAAGACATGATATTGAAATTACCTTTGAAGAATCTTTTTTAGGAGTAAAGAAACAAATAAGTATAAATAGAGAAGAAATATGTAGTAATTGTCATGGAACAGGCGCAAGACCAGGAAGTAAAGTAGACACTTGTTCTATGTGTGGAGGAACAGGACAAATAAAACAAATACAAACAACTCTATTTGGTCAAATGCAAACATCTAGAACATGTACAACCTGTGGAGGGACTGGAAAGATAATAAAAGAAACTTGCGAAACATGTAGAGGAAAAGGAAAAGTTAGAAAACAAGCAAAAATTACAATAAATATACCAGCAGGAATAGATGATCGGTCAAACTGTTGTATTAAGAAATGAAGGAGCACCAGGACAGAATGGAGGACCTAAAGGAGATTTATATATAGTAGTACATATAAAACACAATCCACTATATATAAGAAAAGAAGACAATGTTTTATGCGATATACCAGTAACTGTAACACAAGCAACTTTAGGAGCGGAATTAGAAATTCCTATGGTAGATGGAACAAAAGAAAAATTTAAGATACCAGATGGAACACAAACAGGAACTAGATTTAGAATAAAACAAAAAGGATTTAGTAGTATAAATAGAAATTATAAAGGAGACTTTATATTTACAGTAATAGTTCAAACACCAAAAAGACTTACAAAAGAACAAAGGGAATTATTCGAAAAATTAGCTAAAACAATGAATGAACAACCACCAGTAAGACGTAAAGGAATATTTGGATAAATTAAACAAATATGTATAAGGAAAGTAGAAAATAATTTCTATTTTCCTTTTTATATTGACAAAGTATTTTGAATATGATATTTTGATAACATAATATATGTACATGTAAATCCATATGTTTCTATAACAAGGAGGTTTGGACTTCATGGGAACAGTATTTGACAGCAGGCAGACACAATTTAAAAATCCATTGGGATGTATAAGGGTAGGTGATAGTGTAAAACTTCGGCTAGAAATTCCAAAGGGATATAATTCTAGCAGAGCCTGGGTTATATTTCAGGAATTCTATTCAGACAAAGACTTTTCGGTGGAAATGGAAAACAAAGGAGAGGATGTAGAAAAGGTAATTTTTGAATGCATTGTCAAATTCGACACAGCAAATATCCATGAATATTATTTCTCATTTGTAGATAACTTTGGAACACCTAAGTTTATTCAAATGCGCCAAGGGACATTTGAGGGAGAAATTCGTGATGATAAAGGAGGAAAAAACTGGCAGCTTACAGCATATGAAGCAACAAAAACACACCCAAATATGAATAATGGACTGATGTATCAAATCTTCCCAGACCGTTTCTGTAAGGTAGGAGACGTAGAAAATCCTCCAACGGATAGAATGTATAGAGTCTGGGGTGGAGTACCATTCCACAAGCCTAACCAAATTGGGCAAGATTTCTTTGGTGGCAATTTTCAAGGAATCATCCACAGACTCAAATATCTTAAGTCAATGGGGGTAACAATACTCTACTTTAATCCTATTTGGCTTGCATCAAGCAACCATAGATATGATCAAGCAGATTATAGAAAGGTAGACCCATTGCTGGGAAATGAAGAAGACTTCAGGGAAATGGTTAACAAAGCTCACGAATATGGCATGATAGTCATACTTGATGTAGTGTTAAACCATACAGGAGCCGATAGCATATACTTCAATAAATATAATCGGTATCCTGAGCTTGGGGCTTACAATTCAAAAGAAAGTCCATACTATGACTGGTATCGTTTTAGAGAACATCCAGAACAATATATGTCATGGTGGAATTTCCCTGAACACCCAACGATAAATCAGTATGCGAAATCATTCCAAGAATATATGTTTGAGGAGAAAGGAACAATTGATTATTGGTACTCTCTAGGCATTGATGGAATGAGAGTTGATGTAGCAGATGAATTGCCTAATTTCACTCTGAACCTGCTTTATGACGCAGCCAAAAGAAATAAAAAGCCCATAGTCATAATTTATGAAGTGTGGGAAGATGCGAGCAACAAGTGCAATTATGGACACCGTATGGAATACTTTTTGGGCAATCAATCAACCTCAGTTATGAATTACCCTGTGAAAAATGCAGTTCTTGCGTACATCAGATATGGCGGAGAATGGGCAAAGCATTTGGAAGAAACCTTGATCACAATCTTCTTGGAAAACTATCCAAGAGAGATTGCATATTCGCTTATGAACTTTGTAACAAGCCATGACACAGTAAGAGCAATTACAAAACTTGCAGGTCCAGAAGTTGATGATCATGATATGGAATGGCAAAGCGAGCATGATAATCTGAGTAGAGAAGAGTATTTACTTGGCCGAAAAAGATTGATGCAGGCGTATTTGATGACATATTTCTTCCCAGGCATTCCCTCTATATTTTATGGAGACGAAAGCGGAATAAGCGGCCAAAAGGATGCATTTTGCCGGAAACCATATAATTGGAAAAGACGGGACAAAAAATTGATTAAGTTCTTTAAGGCACTGGGGAAATTTAGAACGTCAGAAAGAGAGTTCTTTAAAGATGCAGACTTTAATGTCCTTCACATAGATGGGAAAATTTGCATCTTGGAGAGAAAAAAAGCAACTAGGCGGTTATTGCATATTGCAAATATCAGCGAGCACAGAATGGAATTATCCCACTATCAAGAAATACCAAGGAATGCTAAGGTTATATTTAGTACATGTAACGCAAAAGGAAATAATTATATTGATTCACTTGAAGCAGTGATACTTGAAGAATTATAAGTATCATAAAAATGCAAAGGCAGGGCGGATTTTCTTCGCCCTGCCTTTTATAGTAATAAATTTGTTGATTTCTATTATTATTGTTGAATAATAGGTTAAATATATTGACACAAATATAAAGTGAAATGTATAATAAACTATATAAAGCCATAAAACAAAAGAAAAGGAGAAACAAATGGAAACCAAAATAAAGGTAAACAAAAAAGAAAAAGGAATAACCTTAGTAGCACTAATCATAACAATCATAATTCTAGTAATACTATAAGCAGTAAGTATAAGTGCAGTATATAAATCAAGAATAATAGACTATGCAATAGAAGGAACACAAAAATATGCAACAGAAGGACTAAATGAAAATAAAGTATTAGAAGGAACGGAAAGCCTAATAGAAAGTGTAATAAGTAACATTAAAGAAATAGGAGAAGAAACAAGTTCAGAGATAGAACCAACTACACCGCCAGAGCCAATAGGGCTAACAAAAGAGGAATTATCTAAAGCAGAGATGATAGGAAAGTATGTGGACTATAAACCATCAGGAACAGATTATACAGTAGAAACACAGTATTCAGGAGCTGATTCAAATCAAGTATTTGCAAGAAATGACGATATGAAATGGAGAATATGGGGAGTAGAAGGAAATAAGTTATTACTAATATCAGAAACATTGGCTGGAAATATACAATTACAAGGAGCAGAAGGATACAATAATGCAGTAAAAATATTAAATGATGCATGTAGTACTACATATGGAAATAGTAATTATGGAAATGCAATAAAGGCAAGAAGTATCAATCAAGATGATATAGACAAAATAACAAATATGGTAACATATGAACAAAGAAAAGCAGTAAGCTCAAGTTATGGAAATTTATATACACCTAATAATAAAAATTGGCCTAATATATATGAACAAGAACTTGGAGAAAGTTTAGACAGGAGTAGTCAAAGCATTTGGTATAAAGGAACAACAAATTCAAGTTTTACAGAAAAATATGCATATTATGGATATAATATAACAAATTACGTAACACAAACAATGTATGATCCACTATTGACAAATATGAATGCAAGTTCTACAAGTGGAACAGATAGCCACACTACATACTGGGTCGCTTCACGTTGTGTGGGTTTCCACATAGGTGATTCTAGTACGACTTTCAACATATTCTTTGTAACTAATGGTAAAATATATGCTGATAAATTGTATCGTTCAGAAGATAATAGCTATAAGCTTGACCTTGCAGTACGCCCTATAGTTGAAATCGACTTAGACTCTACTTATATTGGAGTTAATGGTTCAGGAATAGACACAACACCATATTCAATAGCAAAAAAATAGAATAATTAAAATAAGAAACTTAAGGATGAGTATTTGCTCATCCTATTTCTTTATTGAATAGGAAAAATCAACTTTTTTGTTGATAGCTTGCGGGTTAACAAGCGTAAGCAACAAAAAAATCATTAGAATTCCTATTCAACAAGGTTAATTTACCTTAGACTGTGCATATTTGCGAAGCAAAATGCACATGTGGCGAAGCCACTTTTC
>CANPCK010000053.1 GCA_947572545.1 uncultured Clostridium sp.
ATAGAAAAATGCAAACTTTAAATGAAAATGCCAAATGGGTAGAGCTAATTGAAACAATATATAGTAAATATAATACAGATAAATATAATGTTCAAGTTTCAGACAGCGTAAGTACTATAGCAACAATAATAGTAGTTCAAAGTGCTGAAAATGATATAAAAATTGAAATTAATGCTACAGATGCTGAAAGCCCTGAAGGTCATGAGACTTTAAAGAAATTTCAAGAACTAATAAAACGAAATATAATAGTACAGGATTTTTATAATCAGTTTTTATCTCAGTCTATTACTTATAGATTTTGGGATTATGATAATGGAAATATAAAGTATAGAGTAAGCAAAATATTTACACAAGATTCATTAGAAGAACCTATAGCAAGTATAGATGTAGAAAATGAAACAAATAAAATTGTAGCATTTACTGTAAAAAAAGAATATTCTAACATTTCTCAAGAAACATTAGTGGAATATGCTAAATATTTAGAATTATATAGTGTATTTGATGATTGGGAATATAAGGATAATGAATTAAAATCTATAGCATCAGGAATAAAAATAGCAAGCAATATAAGTGACAGATATATTTATGTAAAAGTAGTTCCCTTTGAGGCATAAATAATGTAATAATATAGGATTTTATATTTAAAAAAAATAATGAGTATATTATAGTTTTTTGAAAAATTATAATATATTCATTATTTTTATTTTGCTAATCTATCTATTGTTTTATATTTCCAATAAATAGATTGCTCTCCTTTTTATTTATTATTTTTTAGTTGGAATAAAATTTTCAGTAAATTTATATTTATCCCTATTTGTTACATATAAAAATCCAATTATGCTAAATACTACAGCTCCAACAAAGTTAACAAATAAATCTTTCATTGTGTCTATAATACCAATATCTAAATAACCATTTTCAATTGTTGTAATTGTTCCATCTTTAGAATATATTTCTGTTTTTTCAATATCTTTTATTTTAATTGGTACGTTTTCTTCATTTGGATTTAATTCTACTGTTGAAATATTTTGTACAATTCTATCTTTTTGCATGTCTGTTTCTAAAATACTATCTGCTGTAAATTCACAAAATTCCCATAATACTCCTATTGTCATTGAAAAACAAAATGCTACTATTACAACATATATTGGTGATAAATTAACTCTTTTACTATTCTGATTTAACAAGTCTATTAATGAAAATCCTATTCCTGCACAAATAAATCCATTTAGTGTATGCAATAGTGTGTCCCAAAAAGGTATTATACCATAAAAATTGTTTATTTCTCCTAGTATTGTTGCTGAAAAAATAAATAGATATATTATTGCTTCTAGTACACTTGGTATTCCTATTTTAAATTTCTCTGATACTATTGTTGGTATTGTGAATAAGAATAATGATAAAATACACATTGCTGCATTTTCTATATTTCCTGATAATATTTGAAATATCATACTAATTATAACTAATATTCTTAAAATTAAGTATACTACTATTGATTTTTTGTTTGTTTCTTTGTATTTCTTTTGCATTTTCTTCGAAAATTTTCCCATATTTTAATTCTCCATATTACTTTATTTATTGTCTATAATAACATAAAGGTAAAAAATTATCAAATTCTAAATATTATTCTAATTTTATTTCTAAGTCATCTATTGCTGGTCCATAAATTTGATTTCCTTCATAATCAAATTTTGAACCATGACAAGGACAGTCCCATGTTTTTTCTAAGTTGTTCCATGAAAGCTCGCATCCTAAATGTGCGCATGCTGGTTTTATTTTGTAGACATTCCCTTCTTCATCTTTATATACTCCTACTTTTTCTTCTCCTATTTTTATTATTTTTCCCTCTCCACATTTAACATCTTCTATTTTTTCTTCTGGTTCTTTGAATTTATTTATTATTAGCGAGTTTGCTGTTTCTTTTATCATTTCTCCAAATTCCCATCTATTTTTTATTGGCTTTAACCTTGTTGCTCTAAATAGTTCTGAGTATTTATTTTCCTTTCCTAATATATCATTTGTTATTATTCTTGCTGCTATATTTGAAGTTGTCATTCCCCATTTCTTATACCCTGTTGCTACATATACATCTTTCATTATTCCTGAAAATTCTCCAATATATGGTATTTTGTCTAGTGTTATACAGTCTTGTGTATTCCATTTATATATCACTTTTGCATCTTCATACATTTCTTTTGCTTCTTTTTCAAGCTCATTATATGCATTTTCCAAATCTATTTTAGCCCCAACTCTATGCTGCATTCCTCCTATTAATACTATTTCTTTTTCTTCGTCTTTTGCTGTTCTTAATGATATTGTTGGTGCTTCACTATTTATATACATTCCTTTAAATAGTTTATGATTTGTTTCTATCCCTATTACATATGATTTTTCTTGATACATTTTTAAGAAGTAAAATCCTGGCATATTTATTATTGGATAATGTGTTGCAATTACTATATTTCTTGCTTTTACTATTCCTCCATCTTCTGCATATATTCTATATCCATTTGCATCTTTTTTTATTGAATATGCTTTGCTTTTTTCATAGATTTTCCCATTATTTTGTATAATTATTTCTACTAATTTTTTTAAATATTTTCTTACATTAAACATTGCCTGATTTGGAAATTTAATTGCTCCGAAGTACATTTTTTATATTTGGTTCTATATTTTCTGCAAATTCTGCTTCCCCTCCTATTTCTTTTACTGCTTCTACCTCATCTTTTATTTTTTGTATTTCTTCTTTACTTTTTGTGAATACATATGCATCTTGTCTTTCAAAATCGCATTTTATATTTTCTTTTTTTATTATATTTGCAATTTCTTCTATTGCTTCTTGGTTCGCTTCATAATATTTTTTTGCATATTCTTTGCCATAATCATCTGTTAAATATTTATAAAATAGTCCATGTTGTGAAGTTATTTTTGCTGTGGTGTTTCCTGTTGTTTTTTGTGCTAATTTTTCTCTTTCTAGAAGTACTACACTTTTTCCATTTTTGCTTAGGTAATATGCTGTACTAATTCCAGTTATTCCTCCTCCTATTATACAAACATCGCATTCAATTGTTCCATTTATTTTTTTGCTGTTCTCTAGCAAGTTTTTTTCAGTTTTTATCCATAATGATTCCATATTTTTTCTCCATTCTTTTTTAATACTTTGATTATATTAAAAAATAAAGTACTAAAATTTAGTTTGTCTAAACTTTAGTACTTTATTCGTTATTTCACATATTTACTACTTGACTTGGTTCTATTCTGCTTGCAATTTTTAAATTTATTTCTTTTTCTTTTATCCCTTTTTGAATAAGTTCATTTAATACAGTTTTATATGCAAGTTCTGGGAAGTTACTTTCTTTGCTTAAATGACCTAGCATTACATTTTCTAATCCGTATTTTACAAGTTCTGATATTGTTTTTCCCGCATCACTATTTGATAAATGTCCTCTTATTCCTGCTATTCTTGATTTTACTGAATATGGATATGAGCAAAATCTTAATACTTCTGGTTCATAATTTGATTCTAATAATACGAATTTGCTAGATTTTAAGTTTGTCATTACTTCATTTGTCATTTCTCCCAAATCCGTTGCTATACTTATTTTTTTGTCATCATTTTCTATACTAAACCCACATGAGTCCATTGCATCATGTGAAGTAGCAAATGGTTTTATTTTTAAGTCTCCTATTTCAAATTCTTCTCCTATTTTGAAATAATTTTTGTTTTCTATCTCTATTACTGATTTTTCATTTTCTATACCATTCCACGTTCCTAAATTAGCATATATTGGTATATTATATTTTTTAGCAAGTGTTCCTATACTTTTTATATGATCTATATGTTCATGTGTTACTATTACTGCATTTATTTCATTTATGTCTTCACCTATTGATTCTAATGCTTCTGTTACCTTTTTTGCACTTACTCCTGCATCAACTAATATTTTTGTTTCTTTTCCTTGTACAAATAGGCTATTTCCTGTGCTTCCACTATACAAACTGCAAAATTTCAATTTGCTTACCTCTCTTTTTCTATTGTTCTTCTACTATTCTCTTTATTTTTGCTCCAAGTGCCTTAAATTTTTCTTCTATATTTTCATATCCTCTGTCTATATGTTCTATGTTATATATTTGTGTTTCTCCTTCTGCAACTATTCCTGCGATTATTAGAGCTGCCCCAGCTCTTAAGTCTGTTGCATATACTGGTGCCCCTACTAGCTTGTCTACTCCTTCAAAAAATGCTACTTTTCCTTGTGCTGTAATTTTTGCTCCCATCCTGTTTAATTCTTCTGTGTATTGAAATCTTGAGTCCCAAATACTCTCTGTTATTATACTTGTTCCTTTTGCTGTTGCCATAACTACTCCCATTTGTGGTTGTAAATCTGTTGGAAATCCTGGATATGGTAATGTTTTTATATTTATTTTATTAGGCTTTTTACTACAGCTTACTCTAATTGTGTCTCCTCCAATATCTTCTACTTTTGCTCCCATTTCAATTATTTTTGCTGTTGTTGATTCTAGATGTTTTGTTATGCAGTTTTTTATTGTTATATCTCCTCTTGTCGCCACTGCTGCAAGCATAAATGTCCCTGCTTCTATTTGATCTGGAACAACTGAGTATGTTCCATTTGTTTTTAATTCTTCTACGCCTTGTATTCTTATTCTATCTGTTCCTGCTCCTGTAATTTTTGCTCCCATTTTATTCAAGAAATTTGCTAAGTCTACTATATGTGGTTCTTTTGCAGCATTTTCTATTGTTGATGTTCCTTCTGCTAGTACTGCTGATAACATTGCATTTATTGTAGCTCCTACTGATACTATATCTAAATATATTGAGTTCCCTTGTAGTTTTTTTGCTTTTACTTCTATTCTTCCTTGTTCTGTCTCTACTGTTGCTCCTAATACTTCGAAAGCTTTTATGTGTTGATCCATTGGTCTTGCTCCAAGTTTACATCCTCCTGGCATCCCAACTATTGCATGTTTGCATCTTCCAAGTAAAGCTCCTGTTAGATAATATGATGCTCTAAACTTACTTGTTAAGTCTAATGGTGCTTCTACTGATGTTATATTCCTTGTATCTATTTCTAGTGTATTCTCTGCTACTTTTTTTATTTTTACTCCTAATGTTTCTAGTATTGTACAACATGCTTTTATATCACTTATTTCTGGAATATTGTCTATTGTACATATACCATTAATTAATAGTGTTGCTGGAAGTATTGCTACTGCTGCATTTTTTGCTCCACTTATTGTTATTTCTCCTTTTAGTTTAGTTTTCCCCTCTATTACTATTTTTTCCAATGCTATTCCCCCATTGTAATTATTTTATGTAGAACTTATTTTTCCACAATTACTATACCACACTTTGTTTCTGTTTACAATATATTTTTTCATTTTGTTTTTGCTCTTAATTTTTTTTATTTTGTGATTTTAAGTAATTGATTTTTCTTATATTTTTCTCTACAAATACTAATAAAATTATTGCCGCAAATCACAAGATTAATTCTAATATTTTAACTATTTATTTGCTTTTTATGTTTTATATATATCTTTAAATTAAAATCTCTTGATTTTAATTTAGTTATTATGTATAATTAATTTACTTTATTTCTTTTGTTATTAAATCAAGATAACAATTCCCACTATCTTATTTTTTATTATTGGAGTGATTTTTTTGAATTTAGACTTTTTTAATAATCTTTCGACTAATGATAAAGAGCATGGATTTATATTAAAATTTATTGATGAATTAAGTGAATATTTGAATGATGTAAAGAAGGACTTTATAGAAAGTCAAATTGGTCAAAATTCAACTATTTTTTTTAATGTTAATGAATTAATTTCAAAGTATAAAATCTCTTATACTTTTTTAGATAACTTCTATGAAAGATGTAACAAAGCTTTAAAAGAATATTGTAATTCTTTGGATAATGATGAAGATTTTTATTATGTTTCATGGAATAACAATATCTATGATAATTATGATATAAATAATATTTATACTATTGACAAATATTCTAGAACAGATGATGTTGTTAGGTTTAGCATCAATGGAGGTAATTTACCTAAAAATGTACAAAAGGGCATGATTTTGAAAAAAAATGGCAGTAAATATGAGTTAGATGTTAATGCTACTAACTGTATTTCTAAAAACTTTAAAAATATTGCTGAAGAAATTGCAGTTATTCAAGATGATAGTATGAAAAAGTATAGAAAAGAGGATAATTTATATGTTGTTGTAGAAAAATGCCCTCATAGTGTATATTTACAGGATGTGAATTCTAATGTAGTCTTTGAAGATATAAATTTTCCTAAAGATATTTTCGATTTATTATGTAATGATTCTGTAGTTAGTTTTAAAAATGGAAGTTACATGTATGAAAAAGAGATTACTGATAGTTGGTTTAATAGTTTTATTTCTAAGTATGAACACGAAATAGCTATTACTGAACTTATGAATATTAACAATCTTTCTAAAATTGATTTTCATAATATTTCATTTAATATAGTTTCTCATGAAAATGATTATTCTATTTTGGGTTATGGTAGAAATAATAATTATACATTAAAAGTGCCCAATAAATTAATTGATTATTGGGCAAATGATAACTCTATTTTATATTATGATTGTAAAGATAAATTTTTCTACAGGAAGCTTTAATTTTTATTCATTTAATAACAGTTTTTCATAGCTTTCTCCTGTTTTATAGTCAATTTCTATTCCGTGGTTGTACATTATATATGTATACATTAAATGAAATTCCTTTTCTATCTTCTACTGATTGTGCTTCTATTTCCACTCCGGCTTGCAAGGCTGTTATTTCCTTCAAATACTGGTGTTACTCTGTATAGAACATGGTAGTTCTTATTTTCTTTTATATATTCTGCTACCTTGTTTTCATAGTCTAGCATAGCATAGTTTAAGTATGCTGTTCCTGTTATTAAATTTTGTATATTTGCATTTTCATTTGATAACTGCCAACCTATTAAATGACAACGATTATATAAGTATTTTGTTCCTATTATACTTGGATATTCTTTTTGTACCCAACCTGAAAGATTTTTTATTTTTGATATACTTTCTCTTTTTTCTCCTTCTTTTGGCATTATTTCTGTACATACATTAGCAAAAGCTATCCCGCTTCTTCCTTTTCCATCTAATTTGCTATATTTTTCAAATGGTTCTCTTGTAAAATCACTTTCTTTAAAAAATGGTTTATTATTATTTATTTCAACAGCTGCATTTCCTTTATATAGTGGTATATTTTTTAAAGTATATATTTCTGTATTTTCTACTTCTATATTTGAATTTATTCCGATTGCTTGTTATGTCATTTATATCATCTTTTTCTATTTTGTTTTCTAATTTCTCTGATGTTATGTAAAATGCTGTTGCAATCATTATAACTATTATATATATCCATATTTTTTTCTTATTTTTTCTATATTTTATAGTTTGTTTACTCATTTGATTTTATCCTTTATTTATTATTTTTAATTGTAATAATATCATATTTTTTATTGTTTATCAATTATAAACTTTAGGTTTTGAACTTCTTGTTGATTTTTTGCATATTGTATTTAAAGTGATTTTGTTTTTTGGAGGTTTTTATGGAGACTTTAAAACGTGGTTCTATTCGGTCCACAAGTTATGCTTTTGCAAAGTACTTTGAAAAAAATTGGTTTTTATTCTGGTAGTATTGATGGCATTTTTGGTAATCTAACCTATAATGCTGTGTTAAATTTTCAGAAGAATTTCGGACTCGCTCAAGATGGTATTGTTGGTTCTGATACTTGGAATGCTTTATACCCATATCTATATGGATACACTACATATTTAATTAAACCAAATGATTCCTTATATAGTATTGCAGCTACTTTTTCTACTACTGTTAATAGAATTATTGCTGCCAACCAAGGTATTAACCCTAATAATTTAGTTGTTGGTTCTTCTATTATTGTGCCTTTTTCTTATATTGTTCCAACTGATTTAAATTATACTTATGATATTATGCAAATGAATATTGCTTCTTTTTCTACTGTTTTTCCTTTTATCGAAATTGGTTCTATTGGTAATTCTGTATTAGGCAAGGATATTCCTTTTCTTCGCATTGGTTCTGGAGATAAACAAGTTTTTTATAGTGCATCTATTCATGCAAATGAATGGATAACTTCTCCTGTTCTTATGAAGTTTATTGAAAATTTATGTAATGCTTTTGTTAATGATAGTTATATTTATGGATATCGTGCGAGAAATATTTTAAGTTCTGCATCTATTTATATTGTGCCTATGGTTAATCCTGATGGTGTAGATTTGGTCACTTCTGCTCTTTCTGAGGATTCTGAAGCCTATAAAAAGGCGAAAAAAATCTCAGAGGATTACCCTTCTATACCTTTTCCTTCTGGTTGGAAAGCAAATATTGAGGGTGTGGATTTAAAAAACTACCAACCAGTTTACAAAGTCTTGTAGACATTGATTTACAAGGATTTGCTTGTCTTTTATTTACCCTTTATACTCTCCACCATTTATATGCATTACTTGACCTGTAACATAAGAGGAATCATTACTTGCTAAGTATATAAATAGTGGAGCTATTTCATATGGATGACCAGCTCTTCCCATTGGTGCATCTGAACCAAGTGTTGGTATTTTTTCTGCTTCCCAACATGCTGGCTGTAGTGGAGTCCAAAATACCCCTGGCGAAACTGCATTTACCCTTATATTTTTATCTGCTAAATTCGTTGCAAGTGACCTTGTAAATCCTACAATTGCTCCTTTACTTGTTACATAGTCTATTAGTTCTGGTTCTCCTTTAAATGTGGTTATTGATGTTACATTTATAATACTTGCACCTGGTTTCATATGTTTTAAAGCTCTTTTGGTTAA
>CANPCK010000054.1 GCA_947572545.1 uncultured Clostridium sp.
TCCGAGCAACAACGAAGCAAGACGACGTTTATTTTTCTAATTCCTGTAAGCAGTCAATACCTGGCAATACCTTTCCCTCTAAAAACTCAAGTGATGCTCCTCCACCAGTAGATATATGTGTCATTTTATCTGCATATCCTGCTTTTTCTATTGCTGCTGCTGAGTCTCCTCCACCTATAACTGTTATCGCATCAGCTCCTGCAATTATTTCAGCTATTTTATTTGTTCCATATGCAAAATTATCAAACTCAAATACTCCTACAGGACCATTCCACATAATTGTTTTTGCTGTTTCTAAAACAGTTTTAAATTCTTCTATTGTTTCTGGTCCGATGTCAACACCTTCCCAACCATTTTCAATATTATCTATTTTTACAACTTTATTTTCTGAATCATTTGAAAATTCTTTTGCTACTTTTACATCAACTGGTAATAACATTTTTATACCTTTTTCTTCTGCTTTTTGCATTAATTCTTTTGCCATTTCTATTTTGTCATCTTCACATAGCGAATTTCCTATATTCAATCCTTTCGCTTTAAAGAATGTATATGCCATTCCTCCTGCAATTATTAATGTATCTACTTTGTCAAGTAAATTATTTATTACTGGTATTTTGTCTGATACTTTTTTCCCTCCTAGAATTGCAACAAATGGTCTTTCTGGATTGTTTAAAGCTTCTCCTAAGAATTTTATTTCTTTTTCTATTAAAAATCCAGACACTGCTGGTAAAAATTCTGCTACTCCTGCTGTTGAACTATGTGCTCTATGAGCTGTACCAAAAGCGTCATTTACATATATATCTGCAAGTGATGCAAGTTCTCTTGAAAATTCTCTATCATTTGCTTCTTCTCTTTTATCAAATCTTACATTTTCTAAAAGTACAACTTCTTTTTCTTTCATATTTTTTGTAAGTTCTTTTGCACTTTCCCCTACAATATCTTCTGCAAGTTTTACTTCTATTCCTAATTCTTTTGATAACTCTTTTTGAACAGGAGCTAAAGAAAATTCTTTTTTCACTTCTCCTTTTGGTCTCCCAAGGTGAGAGCAAAGTATTATCTTTGCATTATTATCTATTAAATATTTTATAGTAGGTAATGCTCCTACTATTCTTCTAGTATCTGTGATATTTCCTTTTTCATCTTGTGGAACATTAAAATCACATCTTACTAGTACTTTTTTCCCTGAAATATCTATATTTCTTATAGTCTTTTTCATAATCTTTCCTTTCCATTAAAAAATAATCTTTGTCTTATATCATTACACTCATTCAAGTTAATAATCAATGTATATTAAAATCTTTTCTTCATGCCATTAGTAATACTCTCTTCTTTTTTAACTATTATATATCAACCCGAAAAATAATTAAATTTACGAAGTTCTGCGTAGTATGAGAGTACTAAATTTGCCAGATTACAATTTGCTTTACAAATTGCATACTGAGGCTGTAACAAGCAGAGCTTTAACAACCTCAGCAAACAAAGAACAAGTAAATTTTAATTATTTTTCGGGTTTAAATCATTTATCTCTTTGAAACATAAACAGCTAAATCAACTAGCTTATTTGAATATCCCCATTCATTATCATACCATGCAACTAATTTTACAAATGTATCTGTTAAAGCAATTCCTGCTTTTGCATCAAATATTGATGTGTGTTCATCATGTATAAAATCTGAAGATACTAATGGTTCATCAACATATTCCATTATACCTTTCATTTCATTTTCTGTTGCTTTCTTAACTGCTGCACATATTTCTTCATAAGTTGCTGATTTTTCTAGATTACATGTTAGATCAACTACTGATACATCTGTTGTTGGTACTCTAAATGCCATTCCTGTAAGTTTTCCATTTAATGCTGGAATTACCTTTCCAACTGCTTTTGCTGCTCCTGTTGAAGAAGGTATGATATTGTATGATGCAGCTCTACCACCTCTCCAATCTTTCTTTGAAGAACCATCAACTGTTTTTTGTGTTGCTGTTATTGAGTGAACTGTTGTCATTAATCCGTCTTTTATTCCAAAATTATCATTTATTACTTTTGCAAGTGGTGCTAAACAGTTTGTTGTACAAGATGCATTTGATATAATATTCATTGAAGGATCATATTCTTCATTGTTAACTCCCATTACAAACATTGGAGCATCTTTTGAAGGAGCACTTATTATTACTTTTTTAGCTCCTGCATCTATGTGTGCTTGAGCTTTTTCTAATGTAGTAAATACTCCTGAACATTCTAATACATAATCAACTCCATCTGTTCCCCAAGGTATATTCTTAGGATCCATTTCATTATATACTTTTATTTCTTTTCCATTAATTATAAGTTTTCCTTCTTCTCCTCTTACATCTCCATTAAATCTTCCATGTATTGTATCATATTTTAACATATATGCCATATAGTCTGCTGTAACAAATGGATCATTTATTGCAACAATCTCTACTTCTTCTTTTCCTATAGCTGCTTGGAATGTTAATTTTCCAATTCTTCCAAAACCATTAATACCAATTTTTACTGACATAAAAAATTCCTCCTTATTTTATTTGCGTTAAATTTATTATATCCGCAAATCATTTTTAAATTCGTTATTATTCTATATCAAATTTATTTACTTTGCAAGTGTTTTTTGGGTGATTTTAAGGGTCCACCTTAAAAAGCATCTTTATCATAAATTTTTCCTACACAATAAGAAAAGTGGCTTCGCCACATGTGCATTTTGCTTCGCAAACATGCACAGTCTAATGAAACTTAACCTTGTTGAATAGGAATTCTAATGATTTTTTTGTTGCTTACGCTTGTTAACCCACAAGCTATCAACAAAAAAGTTGATTTTTCCTATTCAATAAAATAAAGAGATGATTTTTAAGTTCATCCAAAAAATCACCTCTTTATCTTTATTTTATATAAAGTGTTATACGAAATCCACTAATTCCACTTGTTATTGACGGTCTTGTAGATGTACGATCTGATATTGCTCCATCATAATCGCAAAATCCCCCACGTTGTACACGATAGTCATTTCCTTCTGCTTCCATTGTCCACTCCAAACAATTTCCTGCTAAATCATAAATATTTTTAGAAACATCCTTATTATCACTACCAGTCAATTGTATAGTTCCTGGTGTACTTGCTTTTCTATTCTCATCTCCTATATATCTACATACTGCATCCCATTGGAAACCATAACATAATGTACTTGATAAAATCTGAGAATCCTTGTACATACTCCTTGCTAGATGTACAGCTCCACTCTTTCCTTCTATCTCACTTGCATCATTCATATTTTTTCCCCATGGAATATGATTATATGGAGCTACTCCTCTTTTACACACTACTTGTTTTGCCTCTGTTGTTCCTTCTCTTAAATCTACACTATTGATTCCTGCCTCAAATCTTCCAACAAAGAAACCTCCATACTCTAAAACTTGCCTTATTATCTCATCATATTCTTGTTTTTCTGCATCATTATAAGGTTCTTTATAAGTATCACTCAATCCTTCTATTTCTTTTCCATTTCCGTCAAATAATGTTCTTTTTAACATTTCTGCATTTTTTATAGGTATCCATACAAATTGATTACCCATTTCTACTCCTGAAGAATCTAAAGTATCTTCTTTTCTATCTGATATTACTATTCCTGTATTAAGGTCTCCCCCTATATAATAAAACTCTTTTGGAAGTGGTACTGGTTTGCCTGATCCATCTCCTATCGCTGTTATATTATCACTTGTCCAATCATTAGGCTTTTCTATTGGTGTTCCCGCACTTGGTATATTCCCTGCTAAAATATCCCCTATTTTTTTAACTGTACTATCTAATAGTTCTCCTGTACCTTCCATTATTTTATTTTCTGTAACTGACTTTTCCGCATAATCTTTAGATGCATCTGTTGCATAATCTACTATTTTTGACTTATATGCCATAGATATTCCAACTGTTGTTAATATTACAAGAATAATTACTGTAATAACTAGTGCTACTAAAGTTATTCCTTTTTCTACTGAATTAATATGTATTATATTTCTTTCCACGTTCGGTTTTCTCCTTTGTATAATTATATTTACATTCTAACCAACTTTAATCTATTTGTCAAGATATTTCTATCTTTTCATAATTCCGCTTTTCCTTAGTTAGATATATTATATTTGCATTTTATTTTGTTAATAAAATAAAATGCAAATATAGCATACTAAAGTTTGGTTTAGCATGCTATATTTTTTTATCTATTCATTCCATTATCTAACTTATCCGAAATTAAAATTTAATCTCTTGAAATAAGAAGCCTTTAACTCCTTGCCATGTTATATCTTGATGTAAAAAGTCATTAACTTCATTTTCAACTTTTTGTTGATATGGTGTTAATTCCACAGAAATCTCTTGAAATAAAAATGTTTTGAATTTACTCCAAAATCCTACTTTCGTTGGTAATGATGTTTGATTTTCTTCCATAAATCAATTCCTCCTTTGTGAGTTATTACGTTTTTCTACTTATTTATACTATATTTTTTAACATTTTGCAAGTTATTTTCTAATATTCATTGTTAAGTTTTTGTTTCAAAAATATTACATTTCTGTTACATTTTGGTTTTTTCCTAACTCTCCGAATTAATACAGCATTTTCTATATCTACTATATTTACATCTAATATCAAATTTTCTAAATTCTCTTTATTAGATTTCACTTTGACACAAACATAATTTTCTGTGTGCCCTTTATAATACTCACCATCTTTTTCTTCAAATAACACTTTTACTTGTTTTCCTATATATAACTTATTATATTCATTTTGTATTTTTTCTGAAAGTTCAATTACTTTTTTGCTTCTTTCTTCTTTTACCTCAGGGATTACCTGATTTGGAAATTCAGCAGCTTTAGTCCCCTCTCTAACTGAATATTTAAAAACATGTATTTTATAAAACTTTATTTTTTCAAGAAATTCATATGTAATATCAAATTCCTCATCATCTTCTCCTGGAAATCCAACTATAACATCTGCTGTAAGATTTATATTTTCAAAATTATCTCTTAAAAGTTTTGTTTTCTCATAAAATTCTTCCGCTGTATATCTTCTATTCATTCTTTTCAATGTTTCAGTATTTCCACTTTGAAGTGATAAATGAAAATGTTCACATATTTTGTCTAGTTTTTTTAATCTATATACAAATTCTTCAGTTATAAGTTTAGGCTCTAATGAGCCTAGTCTTATTCTCTCAACTCCATTAATTTTATTAATCTCTTCTAATAGATCTATTAAAGTAACATTTTCTTTCATGTCTTTTCCATAAGATGCAATATGTATACCTGTCAACACTACTTCTTTAATACCAAGCCTTGAAATATCAGTTATCTCTTTTACTATTTCCTCTATTCTTCTACTTCTTACTCTTCCTCTTGCATATGGAATTATACAATATGAACAAAATCTATCGCACCCATCTTGAATTTTAATTACTGCTCTTGTTTTTTCTGTAAATGTAGTACTTCCAAATTCCACATATTCTTTTTGCTTCATTACGTCTGTTATGTCTTCTTGTTTCTCATTATTATATTTTTCTATATATTCCAAAATATCTTTTTTTTCATTATTTCCAAGAAGAATATCTATTTCATCAATCTTTTCTAAAATTTCTTTTGCAACTTGCACATAACATCCAATTACTACTAAAATACTTTCTTTATTTTTCTGCTTTGCCCTTCTCAATATTTGTCTAGACTTTCTGTCTGAAATATTTGTTACTGTACAAGTATTAACTATATATACATCTGCTTTATCCTCAAATTCTACTAGTTTATACCCTTTTTCTATGAATTTTTGTATTATTGCATTTGATTCATATTGATTTGTTTTGCAACCGCAAAGTATATATTGCTACTGTTTTTTCCAATGTTTTCCTCCATTTGAGCTAATTAATAAAAATATATTTACCTCTTTTTCCCATTATCTAGTACATCTAAATTCTCTAAAGCCTTACCTGTTCCAAGAGCTACACATGATACTGTGTCATTTGCTATCATTACATTTATTCCTGTTTTTTCTTGCAAAAGTTTATCTAGTCCATCAACTAAACTTCCTCCACCTGTCATATATATTCCCTTCTCACTAATATCTGCTGTAAGCTCAGGTGGTGTTCTTTCTAATACTGAATGCACTGCATCTACTACTTGCAAAGCTGGCTCCATTAAAGCTTCTAACATTTCACTTGAGTGTATTGTTATTGTTTTTGGAAGTCCTGATGTTAAATCTCTACCACGTATATCCATTTCTATGTCTTGTATCTTTGGATACACACATCCAACATTAATTTTTAAGTCTTCTGCTGTTCTTTCTCCAATTATAACATTATGTTTTCTTTTTATATATTTTACAACCGCCTCATCAAACTTGTCTCCTGCTACTTTCAAAGATGTACTTACAACTGAACCTCCGAAGTGATATTACAGCTACATCTGTTGTTCCTCCTCCTATATCCACAATCATGTTTCCACATGGTTTTGATATATCAATACCAGCTCCTATTGCTGCTGCTATAGGTTCTTCAATCAAATATACTTTTCTTGCTCCTGCTTGACCTGCAGCATCTATAACAGCCTTTTTCTCCACTTCAGTTACTTGTGAAGGTATACATATCATAATTCTTGGTGAAAATATTGTTCTTCCACATATTTTATTTATAAAATACTTTAGCATCTTTTCTGTAACTGTATAATCTGATATTACACCATCTTTTAATGGTCTTGTTGCCACAATATTTCCAGGTGTTCTTCCCAACATTCTTCTTGCTTCTTGTCCGACGGCAAGCACATCTCCTGTTAAGTTATCAACAGCAACTACTGCTGGTTCTCTTAATACTATTCCTTTCCCTTTTACAAATGCTAAAACAGTTGCAGTTCCTAAATCTATTCCTATATCATGCCCAAAACCAAACATTGATAACTCTCCTTTATTAATAAAAAATTCAAATTAACAAATCATAAATGACTTGTAAACTCCTATTTATTTTGTATGAATATTTGCTCATTTTATAACAAATTCTACAATCAAAAAAATTGTAATGGTTTTATTATTACAAAACCATTACAATTATATTACAAATGTATTATTTTTTCAATAGATTTTATCGAACTTTAATATTTTATTAAACAATAAGACGATATTTCTCTTATAACACTATATATGCATATATCTATTTATTTTTTTCTACCTTTACTATCTCATCTTTATGAGTCATATTATATATTTTCATTCCTATTTCTTCACCATTTAGCACTAAATGTATTAATAAATTACTAAATATAAAAAATACAATAATTAATATTAGCCATAATCCTAATTCTTTTAATCTATCCATAATATTCCTCCATTATAGTTAAATTATACCATAATTCAAGCAATATGTAAACTAATTTTGAATTATTTGTTCTACTGCCCTTAACACTGCTATTTTTCCATATTCATAAGTTAACCCACCTTGCAAAAATGCTATATACGGTTTTCTTATAGGCCCATCACATGAAATTTCTATTGATGACCCCTGTGTAAAACTTCCGCTTGCCATTATTATTTTATCTCCATATCCTGGCATATCCCATGGCTCTGGAACTGAATTTGAATCTATTGCAGAACCTCTTTGTATTCCTTGGCAAAATTTTATCAATTTATTAGGCTCTCCAAACTCTATTGTTTGTACTATATCTGCTCTATGTTCATCATATCTAGGAGCCACTTTATATCCTAATTTTTCTAATAATTTGCTTGCAAATACTGCTGTTTTTAAACTACTTGCAACTACACTTGGTGCTAAATATATTCCTTGTAAAAAGCCTTTATTTGCACCTAAAGTAGGTCCTACTTCTTTTCCTTGCCCTGGAGATGTAAGCCTTTCTGCTGCAAGCGATACATACTTCTCTTTCCCTGCTACATACGCACCATTATTGGCAATTCCTCCACCAAGGTTCTTAATTAAAGAACCAACTACTACATCCGCCCCAACTTCTAATGGGCTTTGTTTTTCTACAAATTCACAATAGCAATTGTCTATAAAGACTATTACTTCTTTATCAAATTTACGTATTTCAGCAATTACTTCTTGTATTTTTTCTATACTTATACTGTCTCTTGAAGAATACCCTTTTGAACGTTGAATATGTATTAATTTTATTTTGCTATTTTTAATTGTTTGTACTATTCTTTCTATATCAAATTCATTACCCTTTAAATCTATTTGTTCATATTTAACCCCAAAACTTTTAAGTGAGCTTTCATTTTCTGTTATCCCAATTACCTCATCTAGTGTATCATATGGTTTTCCTGATATTGCAAGCATAATGTCTCCTGGTCTTAGAAGTGCAAAAAGTGCAACTGTAAGTGCA
>CANPCK010000055.1 GCA_947572545.1 uncultured Clostridium sp.
TTTTTCTAAAAAGAAAAGACTGTCAACAAATTTTACTTTGTCAACAGTCTGACTACTTTTTTCAAAAGTAGCTTTTTTGTAGAACTTCCTCATCTGTCGATCCCCCAGTAATTTCACACTATTACACATCGACAGATTTCTAGGATGATTTTGGAGACAAACTTAAAATCTTAAGGAAAAAGGTAGTATTTATTAGATACTACCTAAAAAACAGTCATAAAATATAATCCCTTTCAAGATATTTTACTCACAATTACATTTATCTATTTTTACTTTATAGCTTTTGCTAAAGGGCAATAGTTTGTTTCTGCATTTTTCTTATGCAACCATTAGTTGCATAACCTAAGTTTTGCAGAATCTACGGGGCGCACCGCAGCAGTACCATTAGTCGTGTTGCCGTTCGAGTCATACAACCAGTTGTTGTTCACGCTACCGCTGTTCACAACGAACACGTTGAAATTCGCATTGTTACTGTTAATAGTGACACAGCGTGAACTCCAAGCCAGACAACCTTGCCCTATATGTATTATATATTAAATTAATCTGTTGTACAAGATGTTCTTAATAATTTTACCTGTATAACACTATTTTTTCCTTAATTAATGTTGAGATGTAGATCCATGAGAGCAATATGCATGTGAACTCGTATACCCATGTAAACAGTTAACAGTTCCGCCTACTTTGCCATCCCCACCGACAAGAAGAACAAGAAATCCATCGAGTAAATGGGCATGAAGTAATATCCTTAAATTTGTGTTCATCTAAATATGTAGGGTTACAAGCTGAGCACCATGAGTAATTTCCGGTTATCATTCTTGCACCTTGGACAGTACCATCTAATATTTGACATTTTCTTTTTGCAAGTTGAACACTCTCTATTATCATTACCAACAACATGCATTAATGTCCCTGAAAATCCACATCTAGTTCCATTTCCTCCAGAACCTGAACACCTTGAACAAGTTTTACTATTTTCAACATATGAGCCCCCTGAACATTGAAGTCCTGTCCCAGGGCAATATGTCCTAACTTCTGTCTGTATATCTCCTTGTGTTATTACTTTTCCATCTGTTACATCTACTCTCCAATAATAATATGTATACTCGCTTAAATTAGTTGGAGTAGTTATTGTTACTTGTACATTTTGATCCTGATCTAATAGTAGTATTGAATAATCTAAATTACTTGAACTTGTTCCATAATATAATGTATACGTTAGTTTATCATCATTTACATCTGTCGCTTTTGCATTTACCTTTATATAGTTTGTTCCTTTTGAATTAAAGGAGACTTCTGGTTTTGTTGGAGGTGTATTTGCGACTAGTGTTGTTACTGTTATGCCTGTTCCTGTTTTTACATTTCCTGCTCTATCAACTGCCTCTACAATAATACTGTATGTTGTATTATCTGATATGCCTGTAACTTGAAATTGCCCAATTGTATTATTTTTTATTTCTTTTACTGTTGTTGCTCCTTGTTTCACATATAGATTATAATGTGATACTTCTGATGTTACATCTGTTGTTCCTGCTGTTACTGTAAATCCATATGGTGTTATTGTTCCCTCTACTACACTTGCCAAAAAATCTATTGGCTGTACACTATCTTTTTGTATTATTATTATTTTTGTCCAATCTGTTACGTTTCCTGCTTCGTCTTTTGCTTGTATTCCAATTGTCACTTTTCCCTCTTTTGTTCTTGGTATCTTTATACTTCCACTTTTTCCTTTTATGTATGTCTTTTGTTCTTCTGTTATTTCACTTGGATTACTTCCTTCTGCTATTTCCCAATAATAGAACCCTACTATTCCACTGTCTAGTGGTTCATCTGTCATATTGTTTAGTTTTATTGTTACCTCTTCTGATATATACCATCCTGTCTCTATTCCATCTATTGTTCCTTTTTTTCCTTCTACCTCTATTTCTCCTACTTGTGGATGTATATTATCGTATTTTATTTCTTTATTTGCTTGCTCTGATATATTTTCATTTTTGTCTGTTGCATATGCATAAATTATTGTTCTTCCTGGTTCTTGTATAGTTAATGTTGCAACTTTCCCTTCTACATATGTATAGTCTTCATCTTTATTTGTTTTGTAATATATTCTTTCTGCGGTTTCATTTTCTGTGCTTATTCTTATTTGCACTACTTTGTCGTCTTTTCCATACCAGCCATTTTCTTGTTCTCCACTTGATACTACTTCTATCAATGGTGCAATTACTGTACTTGACACTCTTAGATATGTACTTCTTGTCTTTTTATTATTTGCTATTGCTTTTATTTGATATTCTCCTGTTTTTGTTATTGCAAAATTCACTGTTTCTCCGATTTTGTATTTGAACTATTTCTCCTTTATATATTAACTGTATTTCTTTTATTCCTCCTTTGCATTTTGCATTTGCTGTAATTATAGCCTTAACTTTATCATATCTTGCTGTGATTTCTGGTATGCCTTCTGTACTATTTTCTCCTGTTCCATCATCTTTTCCTATGTATTCTATTTTCTTCTGCCCTGTTCCTTCGTCATAGTATACTTGATATATATACACATCTGTTATTACAATTATATCCTTTGTTTCTTCATTTGGTATTGCACTTTTTATCCAATTCTCTTTTTCCATTTCTTCTGCCATACTTTTTATTGTTGTTGTTTTTCCGAAGTAGTGAATCTTGCAAAATTATGCTGTGTACAAGTTGTTCTATCTGTTCTTTATATTGTTGTATTACGTATTCATTTGCAATATTACTTGAAGATGCTAGTATTCCTTCTTTTCCTGTTATTCCTTTTAGTGTTACTACTGCTAGTATTACTATTAGTATTATCATGATTATTAGGGCAATTAGGGTTATTCCATTTTCATGAGGTAATAGTGATGATCTTTTTGCTTGAAACAACGTGGATGCTCTTTGAGTTTCATTAAAAATGAAACTCAAAGGGCCGTCCCCTTGTTTCATTCTTTCTTCTTGTTTTTGGGTACAATTAATAAACCCAAATTTGGGCTGTTGATTTTTCTCTGTTTTCATTTATTTCCTCCTTGGTTTCCTTTGATTTGTTTCGATAATATTCATTCTTATATTTCACACTATCCAGACTTTAGATTGCTCCGCCCTGAATATTATCTCAAGAGAATACTTTTTTGAAATTGTAGGATACTAAGTATAAATAAATTTGTGCCAGTCCGCGTAGCATGGGAGCGAACTTAGAAATTGTTATAGCTTTGCTATTACAATTTCTAGTAAGTCGACCAACAAGGACAAACAAATTTCATTTATACTTAGTATCCAATAATTATTAAATGTCTACAATTTGCTTTGCAAATTGCAGAATGAGGCTGTAAGAAGCAAAGCTTTAACAGCCTCATTATCCCCTTATGGTTAGAAACCAAAATAGTAAAAGCCAAAACCAAACAAAACCAAAACTATCTTAGTTTCCAACCATAAAGAGATTTTTGTGACATTGTGTCACTTTAATATAATGATAACAGCATAAATGTGACATCATGTCAATATACAAATTTCAAAAAAAATATTACTATATATTAAGAGAGGTAACTATGAAAGATATAAGAGAATTAAGAAAAGAAAAAAATATGACTCAACAACAATTAGCTGAAAAGTCTAATATTAGTTTAAGACAATTAGTACGAATTGAAAAAGGTCAATGTTTTCCGAATTTAGAAACTAGAATATTAATATACAAAGCTCTTGGAGTTAGTCCAGATGATATAATATCATACATTATATCTAATTATATAAACTAAAAAGAAGAAAACCAAAAATTAAATTCTGATTTTCTTCTTTTTTTATTTTTCATAAATTATTATTTGTTTAATCCCTTTAATCCTGGATAAATTGCAAGATCTGCTAAATCATGTTCAATATTTAATAATCTATTGTATTTAGCAACTCTATCAGTTCTACATGGTGCACCAGTTTTAATTTGTCCTGCATTTGTTGCAACAACTACGTCTGCAAGTGTTGTGTCTTCTGTTTCACCACTTCTATGTGATACAACTGCTGTATACCCATTTTTCTTAGCAAGTTCTATTGCATCTAATGTTTCTGTAAGTGTTCCTATTTGATTTAATTTTATTAATATACTATTTGCAACACCTAAATCTAATCCTTTTTGTAATCTTTTTACATTTGTTACAAATAAATCATCACCAACTAATTGGATTTTACTTCCTAATCTCTCTGTTAGCTTTTTCCAACCATTCCAGTCTTCTTCTGCTAATCCATCTTCAATTGAGATTATTGGATATTTTTCAACTAAAGATGCAAGATAATCTATCATTTCATCAAGTGACTTTAATTCATCTGTTTTCCAGAAATAATAATTTCCTTCTTTTCCTATTTTCTTTGCTTCATCATACATTTCTGTACTAGCAACATCTAATGCAAGAACAACTTCTTCTCCTGGTTTATATCCTGCTTTTTCTATTGCTTCTACTATTAATTTTAGAGCTTCCTCATCACTTGAAAGGTTAGGTGCAAATCCACCTTCATCTCCAACACCTGTTGATAATCCTTTTTCTTTTAAAACTTTCTTTAATGTGTGATATATTTCTACACTCATTCTCATACATTCTGTAAAGCTTTTTGCACCAACTGGCATTATCATAAATTCTTGTATATTTACTGTATTATCAGCATGTTTTCCACCATTTAAAATATTCATCATTGGAACTGGCATAGTCTTTGCATTTGTTCCTCCAATGTAATTATATAATTCCATATCAAGTGATGCTGCTGCTGCTTTTGCGACAGCAAGTGAAACACCTAAAGTTGCATTTGCTCCTAATTTTGCTTTATTTTCTGTTCCATCTAATTCTATTAAAGCTTTATCTATTCCAACTTGATCATAAACATTCATTCCAACTAGAGCTTCAAATACTGTAGTATTAACATTTTCTACTGCCTTTTGAACTCCTTTTCCCATATATCTTGATTTGTCTCCATCTCTTAATTCGACTGCCTCAAAAGCTCCTGTTGATGCTCCTGAAGGAACCAAAGCAACCCCTTTAAAATCTCCTGCTGTTGTTACTGTAACTTGTACTGTTGGATTTCCTCTTGAATCTAGCACTTCAAGTGCTTCTACGTCTAAAATTTCTAAGTAATCTTTCATGTTTTTTACTTCCTTTCTTAATTTTAATATATTTAAAAGTTTAAAACTTTGTTGTTTAATTAATAAAACACTTTCTTTTAAGCCTGCAACTTCTCTTTATTCATAAGCTCTTTACAAAGTAATATTTGACTTTTTGGAACATAATTCTTGATAAATTCCATTTCTTCAATTTTTTCTTCAGTAACAAAGTCAAAGCTTTCCTCTAATCTTTGCATCTTCTTTAATTCTTTATTAACTTTTCTTGTATAGAGTGGAAGTTCAAAAATTTTAATTTTTTCTTTTACTTCATTTTTTTCATATCGGTTTATTACTTCTCTTTCTTTCCTGTTGAGACTACCATATGGCATTTCTAGATATCTATATCTCCAAATTATACGTCTTTCATCAACATCAAATTCTGATGAATTTAGATCTTCATATCCATACTCTACTTTATATTTTAGCTTCTCTATTAAAACTGTCATATTACTCCATAATCTTTCATGATTAGAACTACACTCATTTCTTAATCTTTTTATACTCTCATATAATTCATCTGCTAAACTAAAATATTGACTTTCATCTATATTAAATTTATTTGGCACTTCATAAACATTTATAGCTTTTTTCTTTAATACACCTCTTGGATAATAAAAGAAAAACATTTCTCCTGTTTGTAAATTATCAGAATGGTCTATTACAGATGCATAAAGATAAAGTCTATCCCATTTTTCAGGAAGCATCTTAAATATTTTTTGTTGTATTTCTTCATGTGCCTCTTTTAAAGATTTTGCTAACATAAAAACCCTCCATTTAAGTATTTTTATATTATCTAACTATTAAACTTTCACCTGTCATCTCTTCTGGTTTATCTAATCCCATTATATCTAACATTGTTGGCGCAAGATCTGCAAGTTTTCCAGATTTCAATGTCACATTATCCATTCCATATAATATTAATGGAACTGGATTTGTTGTATGAGCTGTATGCGGTTCTCCAGTCTTATAGTCTATCATTTGTTCTGCATTTCCATGATCAGCAACAATTAATATTACTGAATTTTTCTCTTTTGCAACATCTATAACCTTTCCAACACAGTCATCTATTGTCTCTATTGCCTTAATTGCAGCATCTAAACTTCCTGTATGTCCTACCATATCTGGGTTTGCATAGTTTAATATTATACTATCATATTTATCTTGTTTAATTGCATCAATTAATTTTTGAGTTACTTCATAAGCACTCATCTCAGGTTTTAAATCATATGTTGCAACTTTTGGTGAAGGAATTAGGATTCTATCTTCTCCTTCAAATACTTTTTCTTCTCCACCATTGAAAAAGAATGTTACATGTGCGTATTTCTCTGTTTCTGCAATTCTTAACTGCTTTAATCCATTTTTACTTATATATTCTCCAAACGTATTATTAAGCTTTGTTGGCTTAAAGGCTACTTGTACATTTGGCATTGTTGCATCATATTGTGTAAAACATACGAAAAATAAATTTAACTTTTTTGTTTCAAATCCATCAAAATTTTCATCAACTAGACTTCTTGCTATCTGTCTTGCTCTATCTGGTCTAAAATTGAAAAATATTACTGAGTCATGTTCTCCTATAGTTCCAACAGGCTCATTATCATTACCACAAACAACTATTGGTTCAATGAATTCATCAAATATTTCTTGCTCATATGATTTTTCTACAGCAATTACTGTATTACTTACTCTATTTCCAACTCCATTTACCATTGCATCATATGCAAGTTTTACTCTTTCCCATCTTTTGTCTCTATCCATTGCATAATATCTTCCTACAACAGTTGCAATTCTTCCTATTTCTTTTTCTTGCATTTTCTCTTTTAGTTCTGTAATATACATTTCTCCTGAAGCTGGTGGTGTGTCTCTTCCATCCATAAAACAATGAACAAAAACATCTTCAAATCCTTTTCTTTTAGCTAATTCTAATAATCCATAAAGATGTCTTATATGGCTATGAACTCCACCATCTGATAAAAGTCCCATTATGTGTAATTTTGAACCATATTTTTTACAATTTTCTATCGCATCATTAAACTCTTTTATGCTAAAGAAGTCTCCTTCTTCTATTGACTTAGTAATTCTTGTCAATTCTTGATATACAATTCTTCCGAGCTCCAATATTTGTATGACCAACTTCTGAATTTCCCATTTGTCCTTCTGGAAGTCCTACTTGTAATCCACTTGTATATACTTCTGTTGTCGGACATGTATTCATTAGTCTATCTATATTAGGAGTTTTTGCAAGTTTTACTGCATTTCCTTGATCTTCTGTATTTATTCCAAATCCGTCTAATATCATTAGCATTGTTAACTTATCTTTCATTGAATTTTGTCCTTCTTTCTAAGAATTTACTATTTTTGAAAATTCTTCTGCTTTTAGACTAGCGCCTCCAACAAGTCCACCATCAATATCTGATTTCTCAAATAACTCTTTGGCATTTGAACTCTTTACGCTTCCGCCGTATAGTATTATAACACAACTAGATATATCATTTCCATATATTTTTGAAATTTCTTCTCTAATTTTTTTAATTGCTTCATTTGCATCATCTGCTGTTGCTGTCTTACCTGTTCCTATTGCCCATATAGGCTCATAAGCAATTATTGTATTTTTTACTTGCTCATTTGATAATCCGTTCCAAAGCAAGTTTTGTTTGTTCTGTAATTATATCAAAAGCAATTCCTTTTTCTCTTTCTTCTAATGTTTCTCCAACACATACAATTGGTTTCAAATTATTTGCAAAAGCTGATTTTATTTTTTTATTAACTGTCTCATCTGTTTCTGCAAAATATTGTCTTCTTTCTGAATGTCCGATTATTACATATTCTACACCTATTGATTTAAGCATCTTTCCTGATATTTCTCCTGTGTAAGCTCCACTTTCTTCAAAGTGCATATTTTGTGCACCTATTTTTATATTTGTATTTTGTGCATTCATAATTGTATAAAATAAGTCTGTATATGGAGCACATATTACTACTTCATTTTCTGCATTTTTTACTAATGGTTCTAACTCTTGTATAAAGTTTATTGCTTCATTTGGAAGCATATTCATTTTCCAATTTCCTGCGATTACTTTTTTACGCATAATTTTTTCTCCTTTATTTTTACTATTATTGAATTAGGAAAAGAAACGAGTATTGCTAGGCGTGCGAGGCAAATATTCCATGAGGCGTGCTACTGC
>CANPCK010000056.1 GCA_947572545.1 uncultured Clostridium sp.
ATGAAAAGTTTATGAAGGCATGTAGCAAAAAAACAGCAGCTCAATTGACAGACCCTACTTTATCAAGTTATATTAGTGAACTTGAACAAAAACATACTGAGTTATTTAATAAGTTTTTTAATTTACTTTAATATTAGGAGGTTTTTATGGAAGATAGAGATTTAATGGAAAAAGAGTTATTAGTTATTAAAGGTGTTTGTGATTTATATCTTCATGGCACAATTGAGTCTTCAACTGCAGAGGTTCACTCAGCATTTAAGGATGCTTTAAATACATCTTTGGATATTCAAAATAAGTTATATAATCTAATGGCTGAAAAAGGTTGGTATAAGACAGATGTTGTAGAACAAACAAAACTAGATCAAGCAAAGCAAAAAAATTCTACTGGTTGCTAAATTAGAAAAATTCTCTAGCTAGATATGTTAGAGGATTTTTGCTATATATTTTTTTCCATTATATTATATGTTTCTTCTTTTAATATTTCTAAACATTTTCCTTCTGGATATATTGGATTTAAAACTTTAAGTGTTACATCTAATTTTTTATTAAAAATTTTCCTAATTCCTTTTGGCTCTCTAAATGTAAATACCATTGGAATTATAGGTACATTATTTCTTATGCTAAAGTCAAATGCTCCATTTTTGAATTTTCTTAATTTTTTACAATATGGGATTAATGAAGCCTCTGGATAAAAATGTACAAGTTCTCCTTCTTTTAGTAAATTGTCTATTGCTCTTAAAAAGTTTTTCTTGTTATTAATATCTTTAGGAATAGGTATTGCTTTTAGTAGTTTTATTAGTTTCCTTACTACTGGTATTTTGAAGCTATCTGCTAGTGCTGTAAAATGTTCTTTCCTATCTCCACATGCTAAAGCTACCATTGCACAGTCTAATATCAAGACATGATTTGCAACAGTAACAGCTCCTTCTTCTAGATATCTAACATTTTCTTTTCCTTCTATTTTTAAATCATATATAATCTTAGTTATTACCTTTAATATAGGATAAGCAATTAGATAATATAAAATATCTGATGTAAGTTTAAAGCCTATATTAGTAGGTACATAATCATAATTTTCATCTATGTCGAATTCGAGTGTTCTTAAAGAGTTAATAAAGTCTAAATCTTCTTGATTTTCACTAATTACTTCTTCCCTTTCTATCATTTTGTTTCATCTCCTTTTATAATAATTATTGTTTTTTATATTGTTCTTCTATAAAATCACAAATTTTTTTACAAGCTTCTTTATCAATATATTTAGATTGATTTGATATTATTTCTTTTTGTAAAGTTTTATTGTTTAATAGTCTATATGTGTTGTGAATGGTTTCTTCTATTGTATCAGATTTTAGTGACATTTTCTTTTCATAAAAAAAGTTTGCATTGTAGTTTTCACAACCTGGTATTGGCATTGTATGTATAAATGGTTTATTCAGTGTTGCAATTTCAGTAGTGGTAAGTCCTCCTGGTTTAGTTAAGATTATTTCACTTATTGCCATATATTTATATATTTCTTTTGTAAAAGGTAATACTATAACTCTATTATCATTCTGATGAGCTTCATTTAAGGTTTTAAGCAATTTTTTATTATTTCCACATGATACGATAAATCTCAAATTGTTTTCTGCCTTTTCTAAAAGCCCTTTTAATATTTTAGCTGTATCTCCAAATCCCATACTTCCTGTTAATATTAAGATATACTTTTTTGAACTGTCAAGTTTTAGTTCTTTTAATTGCTTATCTTTATCATAACTGATACTAAAATAATTTGATACTGGAATTCCAAAAGCTACTAATTTTTCTTCTTTTATGCCTTTGTCAGTAAAACTTTTTTTAAGTTCTTTACTTGGTATTAGAAAATAATCTGGATTTGTTTCTTCCCAAAATGGAATACACACATAATCTGTTGCAACTGCAACAAAATGTATATCATGTTGCTTTTTAATTGTTGTCAGTGCTTGTGCTGCAAAAAGATGGGTTGTAACAATATAATCATATCTATTTTCTTTTATGTATTCATACAATTTCTTTTTAGAAAAGCTATTTAACGCATATACAGGGGATTTTATTTTTGTTTTTCTATATAGTTCACCTAATTTATATACTGTTTTAAATGCTTTTCCGCTTTTCCATGTTGTTTTTATATATAGTTTGTTTACATGATCTTTTACTTTATTATTTATAATTTCCAAATATTCTTTAAATTCATTTTCTATATTTCTTCTATCTAGTTCTTCTTTTATTGCGAGAGCTGCTGAGTTATGTCCTCCACCAGTTCCACATGATAATATTAATACTTTCATATGTTTATCCTTTAAATTATTATAGCTATATTATAACATATTTCGATATATTTTAACAATTATTTTTATAAAATTTTTAAGGGGAAGGAACCTGCTAGAGTTCCTTCCCCTTAGTGCAATGCTTAGAGATAATAAAATTGGACGTTAGCCAAATCAAAGATTTCGACATCCACATGTGCAAAATCGCATGTTTTGACTATTCAATAAAAAAACATTACAAAAGATAATTTCAAAAGACCTAATCCAATGACCATCATAATGACATAAGCTATCATTATGACTATGCTAGTGGAAATTGGAAACCGTTTTTTCATTTCCATGTAAGTTTTTAAATTTTTCCATTCTTGCTTCTGCATAAATTCAAGCAATGATAATATCCAAGAAATTCCAAAACCGCCAATTACTACACTAGATATGATTTTTAACATTGACACTATTAATTCCAACATTGCACTCACTCCTTTCTTTTATTGATAGTAACATTTATCGTAAAACCAAAAAGTAAAGAGTTTTTACTCTTTCACTAATTAGTGAATAAATAATTTGTAAATATTTATGCAAATTAGCATTTATTATACTATTATATCAGAAATTTACATAAAATTCAAATAACTTTTTATAAAAAGTTATTTGATTCTAAAATGTCCTGATATTTCTTTCCAATCATTATTAAGTTCTAGTGCATCTTCTTCTCTTAAAGGTTGTCCGAGAATTATGTATTAAATATGGTATACCTTTTTTATTCCTTTTATCTGATATTATACCAATATGAGAAGTACCAAAAATCACAATATCTCCTGGCTGCCATTCTTCTATTCTGCCTAAGTCTGTTGTAAGATTTATTGCATTTATTTCAAAATATACTTTCAAATTTGGGACTCTTCTAAAGTCTATATTTGGATCTGGTTTCCCAGATACTCTTGGATATTTATCTATATTACTTTTTATATCTTCATCTACCATATCTTTTAGGTTGTAACCTGCACTTTTGAAAGACCTCCATATTACATCTGTACAAACTCCTTCGTTATCAGGAGGATAACCTCCCATATAGTATGCACTTTTATATTTTGGCTTGTTTTCTGCTTCTTTTCTTGCTCCTTGTAATATGTCTGTATAGTCGTCTATTCCATCATTATCCATATCTTTATTACTTTTTATAACTTCTATTCCAAAATCTTCTGCATAATATACTTTTTTATACTTTTGATAAAATTGGATTACTACAAAAGTAATAATTGCTAAAGTGACTATTAGAAGTATCGTTACAACAACTATTTTTGTAATTTTCTTCATAAATACAACCTTTCATTAATATTATAAATTATGAATTTAATGATTTTTGTAATATTCTCTTAACTTTAGGTAAAAGGTATTTACTTCCACCTCTGTCTTTTACATCTTCGACCATACTTACTATTAAAAATTGTTTAGAACTATTTTCATCTGCAGTAAATGTACAAAACCAACCTAGATTTGTTCCTGTTTCATCATCTTGTTTATCTTTTATTTCAGCTGTTCCTGTTTTTCCAGCAAGCTTTATCCCTTCAATTTTTGCACTATTTGCAGTTCCATTAGGATTTTCTATAACTTGTATTAAATCTTCTTTTATTGTCTTTGCTGCTTCTTTACTAAATGCATTTTCTACATATATTTCTGATTTTGCATTTTCTTTATATTCTATATATGGTATAAGCATATTTCCATTGTTAACAAATGCTGTATACATAGATGCCATATGAACAGGATTTGTCAATACTTTTCCCTGTCCATATCCTGTATCTGCAATCTCTATTTCACTACCAAAAGTACTATTTGTTCCAAATGTAGAAGCTGTCATTGATTGTACAAAGTCTATTTGTTTATTAAATCCAATTTTACTAAATTCGTTTGCTAATGTACTTCCGCCAATTTTAAGTGCTAGTTTTGCAAAATATATGTTGTCTGAATATATTAAAGCATTTTCTAAGTTAGCAGGTCCAGGATACTCTTTTAATGTTGTAACATTATATGGGCCCCATGTAGTATCTTTTTGCCATTTAAGCCCACTTGTGCCAAAATCCTCATCTGCTTTTATTTTTCCAGTTGAAATTCCTATTGCACCTATTATAGGTTTAAAAGAAGATCCTGGAACGTATTTTGCTTGATATCTATTATATAATGGTCTATTTTCATTGTCTTGTAAGCTTTTCCATTTACTATTTGTCATTCCTAATAAAAATTCATTTGTGTCATATGAAGGCGTACTACAAAGTGCAATAACTTCGCCTGTTTTTGGATTTATTACAACTGTTGCAGATTTGTCATTTTTAAATTCTTCATATACATATTTTTGGATACCTGCATCTATTGTAAGTTTTATCTTCTCTCCATTTTGTACATCAATTTTTGCAATTGTTTCATTTTTATTTCCTTGGCTATCTGTTATATATATTTCTATTCCGTCTTTTCCTCTTAGCCTATCCTCATATATTTTTTCCAAACCAGTTTTTCCAATAACACTAGTTTCAGTATAACCTTTTCCTTGGTTTGCTTCTAATTCCTCAGCAGAAATATTTTGAACATATCCGATTAAGTGTGCCATTTGTTCACCATAAGGATAAACTCTTGATTTTGCATCAGTAATTTTTATTCCTGGTATTTGTAGTAATTCTCCTTTTAAACTACTATTCTCTTTTGATACATTGGCTATTGGAACAAAAGTATCACTTTTTACATAAGATGCTTTAAGTGAGGATTGTATTCTATCAGAAGAAGTTCCTAATAATTCTGCTATTTTTTTAATATCTGCTTCTGCATCTTTATTCATTTTTCCTGGAACTAATCCAACTGAAGATACTGTTCCTTCTCCTGCAAGAAGTACATTGTTTCTATCATAGATACTACCTCTTTTAGGAGTTGTAGTACTAACTTTTATTTTTTCTGTATCGTCTAGACCTGGATATATCATTTTAGAAGACCATTTTATTTTATATTTCTTATCTGCATTTTCTTTTAATGTTATTTCTCCTTTGAAACTTAAATTACCTGCTATTGTATCCATTGACATATTATATGTAAGCTTTGCTATTTTATCTTTTTCTTCTACTACTTCGATGTTATCTACTTTGATGTTTTTAGCTTCCATTCCATTATATATGTTTTTGTTTCTTGAAATAAAAACTTCTTGTGTGTATTCTGTCTTTATACTATCATCAATTAGTTCATACATTTTTTCATATTCTTCATTTTGTAGGTATGAAAAATATGTATTTAGAATTTGTGTTGGGTCATTTTTTTTGCCATTTGAGAATACAAGTGATATTATGATTATTAAAATCATTAGAATTGCCATTACTAATACGATTAATGCTTTCTTTTTATTCATATTTTCTTCCTTTCTCGTTAATCTAATTTTATATAATAATATCATATCATAGAATATAAAACAAGAATAGATTTTTATAAAATCTATTCTTGTTAGTGAAAAAAATATTAATTTTATTCATATATTCGATAATCATAGACATCGACAAAGTCTCCTTCTACTTCTATGTTTAATTGAGTCATTTGTCCTGCTTCTACTGGACCTATTGTTCCTTCTAATGTCTTGATTACTTTTTGATCTTCTGATAGTAAATCTACTTTTATATTTTTTTCTTCTACTGTATTATTAGTAGTGTTTTTTACATCTGCTAACATTATTGTTTTATTTCCTAATGTTTCTAGATTTACATTGCTTAATTCTAATCCTTTTAAGTTTTTTGTGTCTTGCATTTTACCACTTGTATTAATTTTATTTCCGCTCTCTCCTCTTGTCGCATAATCTCCTGCTGGTTGAGTAGATTGTGATGGATTTGAATTTTCTCCATTATCATTATCTGCTGTTGATGTTCCTCCTTGGCTTTGACTTTGATCATCTGGAGTTGTTGCATCATTTTTATTACCATTCATTGATTTTACTATTAGTACTATTGCAATAATGGCAATACATAAAAATAATATAAATATTATTCTTCCTTTCGTTTTCTTATTTTTCATTGTCTTTTGTCACCTCCATTTTAATACTTTTATTTTCTAAACACTAAATCAATACTTGAAAGTTTGGCTTAATCTAACATATTCTATTAGATTTATCTAATAATGATAGTGTATATAATTTAGTCATATTAGTATTTTACAATTATTATATTGATAAATTAATTCCTTGTCAATAGCTATATCCTAAATTATAAAAATTATTAGTTATGTTGATTTTAACACAAAATAAATTAAGAAAATTGGACGTTAGCGAAATCAAAGATTTCGACATCCACATGTGCAAAATCGCTTCGCGATTATTGCACTGCCTAAGGTAAATTAACCTTGTTGAATAGTCAAAATCTGCGATTTTTCCTATTCAATAAAAAAAGATAGTACTTTATTTGTACTACCTAAAAAATAGTTCTAAAATATAATCCTTTTCAAATAATTCTACTTACAACTATATCTATCTATTTTTACTTTATAGCTTCTGCTAAAGGACAATGATTTGTTTCTGCATTTTTCTTATACAACCATTAGTTATATAACCTAAGTTTTGCAGAATCTACGGGGCGCACCGCACGCTCCCAATTGTTCGTGTTGCCGTTCGAGTCATACAACCAGTTAGCGTTCACGTCACCGCTGTTCACACGGAACACGTCGAAATTCGCATTGGTACTGTTAATATCGACACAGCGCGAAGCGACCTCTTCACAACCTTACCCTATATTTATTATATATTAGTTCATTATGTTTAACAAGAGGTTTTAGCAAGTACTTATGATTTATTCCTTAAATGCTTGCTTAATTAAGTCTGTTTTGGCTTGTTTAGAACCGTCTCCTTTAATTTTTTGCCATTGAGTATGGATCTGTATTTGTTCCTGATCCAGTGGTTCCAATGTTAACTTTTCTAAGGTCTACTTCAACCATTGGACGAACCCCACCAGTATAGGTGCTCGAACTACCACCTGATGAATATAATGATTCGGGGTTCACAGAACCACGATCTATGCAAAACATACCGAAACTTGCATAGTTATCACCTATGCTCACACAGCGTGAAGCTACCCAGCGCCATCTTTCGCCGTCCGATCCAGTAGTGCTGTTTACTGATGTATTTGTTAGCAATGCATCATATATTCTTTGTGTTGCATAAATTGATATACTGTAATAATACTGTGTATGTTTTCCTGTCGAACTTCCTCCTATATTTCCACTATACCAACTACTTTGTGCACTTCTTCCTAATGTCCCTCCTCCTGATTTACTTGACTCTTGTGCATATATCTTTGGATAATAGTCATTATAAGTTGGTATAACTATACTTCCATACCATGGAGTTACTGAACACCTTCGATCAGTTGTCGTCATATTTGTCACTTTATCTACATCTTCTTGATTTATACTTCTTGCTTTTATTGCTCCTTCTCCATATGTACTACTATTTCCAAATACTGTTGCACATGCATCATTTAGTAACTTCACTCCATTATTATATCCATTTGCTCCTGCTAGTGTTATATTTCCTCCTCCTTCCTCTGATATTAGCAATAACTTATTTCCACTTACTCCCCAGATTCTCCACTTCATACTATACTTTTTTGGGAGTGTTTGATCTGAGTTTGTTCCTGAATATGTTTTATTTACTGTATAGCTACTTCCTAATGCTCTATAATCCACATATTTTCCTATCTTGTCTGTTTTCGCAAGTTCACTTGAGCTCATTCCTGATTTTTTTGTTGCTTGTGTTACTGTTCCTGATGTTTTTGTTCTTCCTGCATTATCTGTTGCAATTACT
>CANPCK010000057.1 GCA_947572545.1 uncultured Clostridium sp.
ATTGCTTCGAAGGGGGATTTGTCAAAGAAAATTAGAAGAATTTTGTTTGACGATGAACGAAGCGAAGCGGGATTGCTTCGAAGGGGGATTTGTCAAAGAAAATTAGAAGAATTTTGTTTGACGATGAACGAAGCGAAGCGGGATTGCTTCGAAGGGGGATTTGTCAAAGAAAATTAGAAGAATTTTGTTTGACGATGAACGAAGCGAAGCGGAGTGAAAGGATGATTTAAAATGGGAAAAATTATAGGAATTGACTTAGGAACAACAAATTCATGTGTATCAGTAATGGAAGGAGGAGAACCAGTAGTTATACCAAATGCAGAAGGAAACAGAACAACACCATCAGTGGTAGCATTTTCAAAAAATGGAGAAAGATTAGTAGGACAAATAGCAAAACGTCAAGCTGTTACAAATCCAGATAATACAATAATATCAATAAAAAGAAAAATGGGAACAGCAGATAAAGTTACAATTGAAGGAGACAAATTTACACCACAAGAAATATCAGCAATGATATTACAAAAATTAAAAGCTGATGCTGAAAATTATTTAGGACAAAAAGTAACACAAGCTGTTATTACAGTTCCAGCATATTTTAATGATAGTCAAAGACAAGCAACAAAAGATGCTGGTAAAATTGCAGGACTTGAAGTTTTAAGAATTATAAATGAGCCAACAGCAGCAGCATTAGCTTATGGTATGGATAAAGAACAAGATCAAAAAATATTAATATACGACTTAGGTGGAGGAACATTTGACGTTTCTATACTAGATATTGGTGATGGAGTATTTGAAGTTTTATCTACAAGTGGTAATACACATTTAGGTGGAGATGACTTTGATAATAGTATAATTGATTACTTAGTTGATGAATTCAAAAAATCAGAAGGAATTGATCTAAAAGCAGACAAAATGGCAATGCAAAGACTAAAAGAAGCAGCTGAAAAAGCAAAAATTGAATTATCAGGTGTACAACAAACACAAATCAATTTACCATTTATTACAGCTGATTCAACAGGGCCAAAGCATTTAGATATAACATTAACAAGATCTAAATTTGAAGAATTGATACATGATTTAGTAGAAGCAACTGCTGGACCAGTTAATCAAGCATTAAAAGATGCAGGATTAACATCAAATGATATTCATAAAGTATTATTAGTAGGTGGTTCTACAAGAGTACCAGCAGTACAAGAAGTTGTTAAAAGAATTACTGGAAAAGAGCCAGATAAAGGAATAAACCCAGATGAATGTGTTGCAATAGGTGCATCAATTCAAGGTGGTGTATTGTCGGGAGATGTTAAAGACTTAGTATTACTTGATGTAACACCATTATCATTAGGAATTGAAACTTATGGTGGAGTATTTACAAAATTAATTGAAAGAAATACAACAATACCAACTAAAAAATCACAAATATTTTCAACTGCAGCAGATGGTCAAACATCAGTAGAAGTTCATGTTTTACAAGGTGAAAGAGAGATGGCAGCATATAATAAAACATTAGGAAGATTCCAATTAACAGGAATACCAGCAGCACCAAGAGGAGTACCACAAATTGAAGTTACATTTGATATAGATGCAAATGGAATTGTTCATGTATCAGCAAAAGATATGGCAACAGGAAATAGCCAAAATGTAGCAATTACAGCATCAACAAATTTAACAGATGAAGATATTGATAAAGCTGTAAAAGATGCAGAGGCACATGCTGAAGAAGATAAGAAGAAAAAAGAAGAAATTGAAGTTAAAAATAATGCTGAAAGTTTAATATATAATAGTGAAAAAACTTTAAATGACTTAGGAGATAAAATAAGTGGAGAAGAAAAAGCTAAAATTGAAACAGAAATTGATAATACTAAAAAAGCTTTAGAAACAAACGATACTGAGAAGATTAAAGAAGCAACAGAAAAATTAACAAAAGTATTTTATGATATGTCAGAACAATTATATAAAAATGCAAATCCAAATGGAACACAAGATGCAGGTGTTGACCCAAATGCAACAGCAGGAGAAGATAATGGTACAAATGGTAATAATGGAAATGTTTATGATGCTGATTATAAAGTAGAAGATGATAAATAATTGAATAAATTATGAAGTTTAAGGTTGGAAAACAAAAATAAAGTCCAACCTTAAACTTTAATAAAGGAGAAAATTATGTCAGAGAAAGATTTAAATATATCAGATATGCAAAAAATGCAATTAGAATTATATGAAGTAAATAAAAAAAATTGGAATGATATGGAGCCTAAAGCAGCCAAAAGTCATATTTTATATATGATTGAGGAAATAGGGGAATGTATTTCTATTATTAAGAAAAAGGGAATAAACGCTATAATGGAAGACAAAGACATAAGAGCAAGATTTATTGAAGAGATAACAGATGTACAAAAATATTATATTGAAGTATTAAATAGACTTAAAATAACTCCAGAAGAATATTCAAAAGCGTACATAGATAAACATAATTCAAATATGAATAGAGATTTTGAAAAAGAAAATACACAAAAATATAATAAAAAGACATTTTAATAGGAGGAAAAAATGGCAGGAAAAAGAGATTATTATGAAGTTTTAGGTGTTAATAAAAATGCTACAGATGATGAACTAAAAAAGGCATATAGAAAAATGGCAAAACAATATCATCCAGATGCAAATCCAAATAATAAAGCAGAAGCAGAAAAAAAATTTAAAGAAGTAAATGAAGCTTATGAGACTCTTTCAGATCCTCAAAAAAGAAAAATGTATGACCAATTTGGACCAGATGGACCACAAGGTTTTGGAGGAGGTCAAGGACCTTTTGGTGGGGGATATTCTTATTCGACATCTGGTTTTGATGGATTTGGTGACTTTGGAGATTTAGGAGATATATTTTCATCTTTTTTTGGAGGAGGATTTGGTGGAAGACAATCTTCTAGAAGAAATAATGGACCAATAAAAGGTGCAGATTTAAATTTAAATATGGAAATAAGTTTTGAAGAAGCTTTTTTGGGAATTGAAAAAGACGTTGTAATAAATAGAAATGAAACCTGTAATATTTGTAAAGGTACAGGAGCTAAGCCTGGAACTAATCCAATAAAATGTCCAGATTGCCATGGAACAGGTCAAGTTACACAAGTTCAAAATACTATATTAGGTCAAGTTCAAACTACAAGAACATGTAATAAATGTCATGGAACGGGTGAAGTTATTACAGAAATTTGTGACAATTGTAAAGGAAAAGGAACTATAAGAAAACAACCAAGAATAAAAGTAAAAATACCTGCTGGAATTGATGATAATCAGACAGTAGTACTAAGAGGAGAAGGAGAACCTGGTAGCAAAGGTGGTTCTAAAGGAGATTTATATATTACTCTTAGAATTAAACGACATAGTATTTATACAAGAAAAGGAAATAATGTTTTATGTGATATTCCTATAACTATAACACAAGCAACACTAGGTGCAGAACTTGAAATTCCTATGGTTAATGGAAGTAAAGAAAAATATAAAATACCAGAAGGTACTCAAACTGGTACCAAGTTTACAATTAAAAACAAAGGATTTAAATATGTTAATTCTAATAGTGAGGGCGATTTTGTTTTTACAGTTCAAGTTCAAACACCAAAGAAATTATCAAAAGAACAAAGAGATTTGTTAATGCAACTTGCTAAGACTATGAATGAACAACCTCCTGTTAAGAAAAAAGGTTTATTTGGATAATAAGTGGGTGTGCTAAAATAGGAACCTTGGTTCCTATTTTAGCATACCTCCTTTTTTTGTATAAAATTTTTCAAAATATATTGATACTATAAGAATTTAAGGTCAACCAAAAAATATAAATAAGTTATTAACTAAACTATTAATTTTTAGCTTGCTATTTTATATTCATTATAGTAAAATAAATAAAAAATAGAAAAGAAAAGATGAGAAAATGAAAAAGAAAGTATTATTTATATCAAGTACAGGAGGCCATTTAAGTGAACTAATGCAACTATCTCCTCTATTTGACAAATATGATTATAAAATAATAACAGAAAAAGACAAAGCAAATGAAAACTTGAAAAAAAAGTATGGAGAAAAACTATATTTCCTACCATATGGAACAAGAGCAAAAATATTCACATATATATTTAAATATTTTTATCTATGTTTAAAAACAGTATATTTATATTTTAAAATAAGACCAAAAGCAATTGTAACAACAGGAACACACACAGCAGGACCAATGTGTTATTTAGGAAAAATATTTGGAAGTAAAATAATATATATAGAAACATTTGCAAACAGAAGTAAAAAAACCGCTACAGGTAAACTAATATATCCAATAGCAGATTTATTTATAGTGCAATGGGAAGAAATGTTAAAATTATATCCAAAAGCAATATATGCAGGTTCAATTTATTAGATGAGGTAAAATAAATGATATTAGTATTATTAGGAACACAAAATAATAGTTTTCACAGACTATTAGAAGAGATAGAAAAAAATATAAAACAAGGAACTATAAAAGAAGATGTAGTAGTACAAGCAGGATATACAAAATTTGAATCAAAAAATATGAAAATATTTGACCTAATTCCAAGAGAACAACTAGAACAATTACAAGCACAAGCAGATTTAATAATAACACATGGAGGAGTAGGATCAATAATAACATCTATAAGAAAGGAAAAAAAAGTAATAGCAGTCCCACGTATACATGAATATGGAGAGCATGTAAATAATCATCAAATTCAAATTGTAGAAAATTTTAATGAACAACAATATATAATTGGAATAGAAAAAGTAGAGGATTTGCAACAAGCAATTATAAAAGCAAAAGATTTTAAACCAAAAAAATATGAAATAAATAATGATTTAATGTTAAAAACTATAGAAGAATTTATAGATAAAATTTAAATTAAAGAGAACTTAACAATTAAATTTGAAAATAAATTGGCAAAGGAGATAATACAACAAAATTAATAACAGATGTAAAGAATAGAGGAAATAATATGAATGATGATAGAATTATAAATCCAGAATTAGAAGATGATACAGAAGAAAACCTTGAAAGTACAATAAGACCTCAAAACTTAGAAGAATATATTGGACAAGATAAAGTAAAAGAAAATATGAAGATATATATAGAGGCAGCCAAAAAAAGAGGAGAAGCATTAGATCATGTTCTATTATATGGACCTCCGGGTCTTGGAAAAACTACACTTTCAAATATAATAGCAAATGAAATGGGATCAAATATAAAAATAACATCAGGTCCAGCAATAGAAAGACCAGGAGATTTAGCATCACTACTTACCAATTTATCAGAAAATGATGTACTTTTTATAGATGAAATCCACAGATTAAGCAAAAATGTGGAAGAAATATTATATCCTGCATTAGAAGACTATACTTTAGATATTATAATTGGAAAAGGTCCAAGTAGTAGATCAATAAGACTAGATCTTCCAAAGTTTACACTAATAGGAGCAACAACAAAAGCTGGATCTCTTACAACACCTTTAAGAGATAGATTTGGTATTGTAAATAGATTAGAATTATATACAGTAGAAAATTTAAAAAAGATAGTAAAAAGAACTTCAAAAATATTAGGTGTAGAAATTGATGATAAAGCGTCAGAAGAAATAGCAAGAAGATCAAGAGGAACACCTAGAATTGCAAATAGATTATTAAAAAGAGTAAGAGACTATGCATCTGTATTAGGAAATGGAGATATTGACTTAAAAATTACAAAACATGCTTTAAATAAATTAGAAATTGACGAATTAGGTTTAGATGAAATTGATAGAAAATTATTAGACACTATGATTAATCAATATGCAGGAAAACCTGTTGGAATAGAAGCACTAGCAGTCACTATAGGAGAAGAAGTTGATACAATTGAAGATGTATATGAACCATATCTAATTCAAATAGGTTTTATTGCTAGAACATTAAGAGGAAGAATAGTATTACCTCCTGCTTATAAACATTTAGGATATGAAAATTGCCAATCTAATCGGGTTGAATTGACATTCTAAATCATACCAAAATAAATTGCTAATCCAACCTAGATGAAATGATAACTAAATGAAAGGATATAATATAATGAATAAAAAAAATATATTATTAATTACATTTATATTCATAATAATATTTTCAATAATTATAATAAAACCTATTAGTGACTTAGATGAAATATGGAATTATAATACAGCAAGAGCAATATCACAAGGGCTAATTCCATATAAAGATGTAAGTATGATAACAACTCCTTTACTTTCAATTATTACATCAATAATTTTAAAAGTTATAGCAAATGAATTAATAATTTCAAGAATATTAGCTACATTTATATGGACAGGCATTTTATTTACCATATATAAAATTTTAATAATATTAGTAGGGGAAGAAAATATATGCTTAATATATACAGCATTAATAGGGATATTATGTAGGGATATATATTGTATAGACTATAATATAGCAGTGTTGTTTATAGCACTAATTATTTTATATCTAGAACTAAAAAGTGTGAATACAACAAATAAAAATACAATAAAAAAAGATCTAATCATACGGAATATTAGCAGGACTTGCAATATGTACAAAACAAAGCATAGGAGCAACTCTTGCATTAATTGTTGTGATATATAAATTATTGTTTTTAGAAAATAAGGAACAATTTAAACAATATATAAAAATAGCATTAGCTAGAATAGTTGGGATATTAACTCCAGTTGTAATATTATCTATATATTTAACTATAACAGGTGCAATAAAAGAATTTATTAATTATGCAGTACTTGGAATAAGTACTTTTTCAAATAAAATACCATATTTAGAATTATTACAAAATGATAAGACAGAAGTAAAAATATTTTCAATATTAATGCCAATTTCAATTTTAATTATGTGTATTATATTAATAGTTAGTAAATCTTTAAAAAAAGATAATAACAAAATAAAAAATTTACTAACTCTTTTAATGTATAGTTTATCAATAATAATAGTAATGTATCCAATATCA
>CANPCK010000058.1 GCA_947572545.1 uncultured Clostridium sp.
TGGAAGACGGACAAACTATAAAATTGATATCTAAAATAGTAGAAGGAAATTTTAAAATGAATGGATTTGAACTTGTACATGCACTACGGTCATGGTGTTGGACTTGAGATACATGAAGAACCAATGATCAATTCTAGAAATGAAAAGACATTAAAAGAAGGTATGGTAGTTACAGATGAACCTGGTATATATATACCAGGAAACTTTGGAATAAGAATAGAAGACACAGTCCTTATTACTGACAAACGGTGCAGAAGCACTTACTAAATCTACTAAGGATTATTGTATATTAAAGTAGAAGTAGGAATGTAAAAATCATCAGGAGGATAAACATAGCTATCAGCTGGTTTTGAACTCTCTTCAATTTTAATTACATCTATAATGGGTATATCTCCGTGATAATACCCTTTTTTTATTTCACCAGTTACATTTACCCAAGCTCCATCATCAAAATTACTTGAATTATCATTATGACATAAAAAACCAACAACTAAAGTTTGTAAATCAGAAGAAACAATCATATCACGAGCAAGAACAAATTCATCATCTTGGAAATCATAAACCCTATAAATATAACCAGAAAAACTAATTTTCTGTCCGATATATGTATCCAAATTCTCATGCACAGCTTTTAAAATATTAGTATAATTAGTAGAAGTTATATTATAAACTTCATTAGCATTTGGCTGAATAGAGGAATTGTTTGAAAAAGTTTTATAGACTGAAATACCAGTCATAACCAAAGCTACAACAATAATTAAAAATAAAATTATTTTGAAAATCTTACCAGAACTAAATTTTATATTATAAACAAACATAATCAAAACTCCTTTTAACAAATACTATGAATAATAAAAAGGAAATAGAACTTTAAATTATAAAATTGCAATTAACATAAAAATGTGATATAATAAAAATCTAAAAAATTTTAATGTCAATTACCGATTTATTGGTATGACAGAAAAGGAGGATTATATAAGCGCACAAGAAAATATGTCAATAAAACCAAAAAAAGGAGGAAATGGTGTGAGAACCATAATGTTCGAAGACGCATTGGAGGGAAACATTGTTAGAGAAGGACACTATCTCGTAACAGTGGTACCAAAAGATGTGCACGTCATTGCAAAGAAAAATGACACAGGATACCGAGAAGACCAAGATTTCAAAATCAACGCAGGAAGCCAGAAACTTTGGCGGTTAGAAAGTGGCATGAAATTGTGGGGAGAGCCCACAAAGGAAAAATTGGTTCTGCAAGGACAGCAAGGTTTTATGCGAGGGATTGATGCTATACATTATGTAGCAAGAGAACTCTATGTACAAACTGGCCTTTTTGAACAGATTCAATCATGTAGCCTTCAAAGAAGAGACTACATAACCACCTATGAAGAGAAAGCATGGCGAGATGAAAAAAACAATTATAAACAGCCTGACGACACAATCCTACAGTATTGGCTAGCTTCGCGCTGCATCCTGATAGACGGCATATATGCAGACCGATATGTGTTCCATGTAGATAGTGGAAGAGTTAATCCTTCCGTTATGTACTACTACAGCGGCAATGCGGTAAATGATGCCTATGCGGTGCGTTCGGAAGCTACACCATCAGCAAATCTTGTATTGGATGTAGAAGACTGCGACGGAACAATGAGTAAACCTTGGAAAGTTTTGGAAAAGCGAAAGTTCAACTTTGTTTAAAATGAGAAAAGGAGGAGAACTATGCCTAAGACAATAACCTTAGGAGATGCAGCAGCGGAAGGTATTGTTCGAGAAGGACACTATTTGGTGATAACAACACCAAAAGATGTATGTACAACTGCAATAAAGGACAATACAGGATACCGAGAAGACCAACACTTCAAAATCAAAGCAGGCAGCCAGAAACTTTGGCGGTTGGAAAGTGGTCTGAAGTTGTGGGGGAGCCCGACACAAAAGCGACTTGCATTGGTTGGATGCAAAGGGATGATGTATGGACCTGACATTATGAAGAAACTGGTAGAAGAACTCTATGCATTGCCGGGATTCTTCGAAGAGGTACGAGCAAGTAGTTTACCAAAAGTGGACTATGTCCTTCCTGAAGAAGTGAAGGCTATAGAACTGCAAGTCGGCATAAGACACAAACATTCAGATGACCAAGGATTAAGTTACTGGCTTGCATCCAGAAGCTCGGAAGTAAATGGAGAGTATGCAAGCTCCCATATATTCTATGTATATAATGGAAATATATATAGAGGGTGGTTGTTTGATTCAAACAACTATACCAATGAACTTGCTTATTCAGTAAGACCAGAAGCTACACCATCAGCAAATATCATTTTGGACGTAGAAGGCTGCGATGGGACAAATAACAACCCATGGAGATGCTTAGGCAAGTAAAAATGTTCAAAAATCCATAGAATATTTTTTGCGATTTTAAAAGGCATATTAAGAAAGATCAAAGCTTAATAATCTGGAATGTTGGAGGGGATAACCTTTGGCAAAAGGGACAGAGGGCTAACAATAAAAAGTTAGCCCTCTATTTCTAAAAAAATATATAGCATTGTAAATTGATATAAAATAATTTAAAATGCAAAAAAATTGAAAAAAATGTTGCATTTTATAGAAATACGTGGTAATATAATTACATATTATTTATAGAGTAGATTAAAAAAAAACCCCTTTTTGGGGTAGTGTTTTTAATCTCTTTTTTTTGTTTTTAGAAAGGAAAATAGAATTATGAGTAAAAAGTACATATTTGTAACAGGAGGAGTTGTATCAGGACTAGGAAAAGGAATAACAGCGGCATCACTAGGTAGATTATTAAAAAATAGAGGATATAAAGTAACAAATCAAAAATTTGATCCATACATAAATGTAGACCCTGGAACAATGAGTCCATATGAACATGGAGAAGTTTTTGTGACAGACGACGGAGCAGAAACGGATTTAGACTTAGGGCATTATGAAAGATTTACAGACGAAAATCTAACAAGAAATTCAAGTGTAACATCAGGAAAAATATATCAAAGTGTAATAGATAAAGAAAGAAGAGGAGACTACTTAGGAAAAACAGTACAAGTAATACCACATATAACAAATGAAATAAAAGAAAAGATATATAGTTTTGAAAATACAGATGTAGATATAGTAATAACAGAATTAGGAGGAACAGTAGGAGACATGGAGGGACTAGCATTTATAGAAGCAATAAGACAGATAGGATTAGAAGTTGCAAAAGAAGACGTACTATATATACATGTAACACTACTTCCATATATATATGGATCAAATGAACTAAAATCAAAACCTACACAACACTCAGTAAAAGAATTACAATCTTTTGGAATAAAACCAGATATTTTAGTATGCAGAAGTGAACAAGAAATGCCAGAAGAAATGAAAGCGAAGATAGCGCTATTTTGTAATGTTAGAACAGAATGTGTAATACAAAATTTAACAGCAGACAACCTATATGCAGTACCATTAATGCTAGAAGAAGAAGGACTAGCAAAGGTAGTATGTGAACATCTACACTTAGATAAAAAAGAGCCTAAAAATGAGGAATGGGAAAGCATGATAAATAACATTAGAAAAATAGGAAATGAAACAGTAAAAATAGCGATAGTAGGAAAATATGTTAGACTTGAAGACTCATACCTTTCAGTTGCAGAAAGTTTAAGACATGGTGGATATGCAAACAACATAAATGTAGATATAAAATATATAGATTCAGAAACAGTAACAGAACAAAATGTTAGTGAAAAACTAAAAGATGTACAAGGAGTAATAGTGCCAGGAGGATTTGGAAACAGAGGAATCTCACGGAAAAATAAACACAATTAAATATGTAAGAGAAAACAACATACCATTTCTTGGAATATGTCTTGGAATGCAAATGGCAGTTATAGAATTTATACGTAATGTATGTGGACTAGAAGATGTAAATTCAGAAGAATTTAGCCCAGATTGTGAGAATCCAGTAATACATATAATGGACGAGCAAAAAGGAATAGACAGAAAAGGTGGAACAATGAGACTTGGAACATATCCTTGTATATTAAAAGAAGGAAGCCTTGCAGAAAAACTATATGGTAAGACAGAGATATCAGAAAGGCATAGACATAGGTATGAATTTAATAATAAATATAGAGAAATGATAGAAGAAAAAGGATTAAAAATTTCAGGAACATCACCAAATGGACTATTAGTTGAAATAGTAGAATATACAGAACATCCATATTTTATAGCAGGGCAATTTCACCCAGAATTCAAATCTAGACCAGATAGACCACAACCACTATTTGTAGGATTAGTAGAAGCTGCAAAAAAGGTAAAAATATAAAACAATGAGTATTAGTATAAAAAAGTAATCATATAAATAATATGGTTACTTTTTTATTGAATAGGAAAAATCGCAGATCTTGACTATTCAACAATGTTAATTTACCTTGGGCAGTGCAATAATCGCAAAGCGATTTTGCACATGTGGACGTCGAAATCTTTGATTTCACTAACGGCAAATTAGAAAGTCTAAAATTCATTTTTCTTTTTGTGAAAATTTTGTAAATAGTATTGACATTTGAAATAAAAAGGTATAAATTATATTAGCAGTCATAAAAGATGAGTGCTAAAAAGGAGGTAGATATAAAATGATAAAGCCATTATGTGACAAAGTTTTAATAAAAATGTGTGAAAGTGAGGATAAAACTAAAAGTGGTATTATTCTATCAGCAAACTCAAAAGAAAAACCACAAATAGCAGAAGTAATTGCAGTTGGACCAGGTGGAAAAGTAGACGGAGAAGAAATAGAAATGCATGTTAAAGAAAAAGATAAAGTAATTGTAAGTAAATATTCAGGAACAGAAATAAAATATGATGGAGAAGATTACATTATTGTTAAACAATCAGATATTTTAGCAATAGTAGTTTAATTAATAATTGCCATTTGGCGTTGTTGTTCTTCAAAAGAAAATCCTCAACGTGCAAAAAGCACGCCTCCGGTATTTCTTTCTTGAACGCCTAGCCAAATAACAATTCTTAATTAAACAAAATTAAAAAGATTAGAAAAATTTAAAATTAAAGTTCGCAAATGATGTTATACAAAGGTTATTTTGTGAACTAAAAGGAGGAAAAATGGCAAAAACAATTCTTTATGGCGAAGATGCCAGAAAAAAATTATTAGAAGGAGTAAACAAATTAGCAGACACAGTAAAAGTAACACTTGGACCAAAAGGAAGAAACGTAGTATTAGACAAAAGCTTTGGAGCTCCATTAATTACAAATGACGGAGTAACAATTGCAAAAGACATAGAACTAGAAGATCCATATGAAAATATGGGAGCAAGATTAGTAAAAGAAGTATCAACAAAAACAAATGATGTAGCAGGAGACGGAACAACAACAGCTACAGTATTAGCACAAAAAATGATAAAAGAAGGAGTAAAAAATGTAGCAGCAGGTGGAGACCCAATGGCAATAAAAAGAGGAATAGACAAAACAGTAAACGTTGCAGTAAGTGCCTTAAAAGGAATAAGCTCAACAGTTAATGGAAAAGAAGATATAGCAAGAGTAGCAAGTATATCAGCAAACAATCTAGAAGTTGGAGAACTTATAGCAGACGCTATGGAAAAAGTTTCAAAAGACGGAGTTATAACTCTAGAAGAAAGTAAAACATCAGAAACAAAAGTAGATGTAGTAGAAGGAATGCAGTTTGATAAAGGATATGTATCTCCATATATGGTAACAGATACAGAAAAAATGGAAGCAATATTTGACAATCCATATATATTAATAACAGACAAGAAAATAAGTAATATTCAAGAAATACTACCATTACTAGAAAGCTTAATGCAATCATCAGGAAAACTAGTAATAGTTGCAGACGATATAGAAAACGAAGCACTATCTACATTAGTATTAAACAAATTAAGAGGAGTGCTAAATGTAGTTGCAGTAAAAGCACCAGGTTATGGTGATAGAAGAAAAGAAATGTTAGAAGACTTAGCAATTTTAACAGGAGGAGAAGTTATTACATCAGACTTAGGATTAGAACTAAAAGATGTAACAATAGAGCAATTAGGAAGAGCAAGACAAGTAAAAGTACAAAAAGAAAATACGATAATAGTAGATGGAGCAGGAGACAAAGAGAAATTATCAGCAAGAGTAAATCAAATCAAAAAACAAATAACAGAAACATTAAGTGAATTTGATAAAGAGAAACTACAAGAAAGACTTGCAAAGCTTGCAGGAGGAGTTGCAGTAATAGAAGTTGGAGCAGCAACAGAAATAGAAATGAAAGAAAAGAAACTTAGAATAGAAGATGCATTAGCTGCAACGAAAGCGGCTGTTGAAGAAGGAATTGTTGCAGGAGGAGGAACAGCATATATTAATATAATTCCAAAAGTAGAAAGTGCAGTAAAAGAATTAAAAGAAGACGAAAGACTTGGAGGAAGAATAGTACTTGCAGCATTAGAAGAACCAATTAGACAAATAGTATCAAATGCAGGTCTAGAGCCAGCAGTAGTTGTAGAAAAAATCAAATCAAGTGCAGAAGGATTTGGATTTGATGCAAGTGCAGAAGAATATGTAGACATGAAAAAAGCTCGGAATAGTAGATCCAACTAAAGTAACGAGAAGTGCACTTCAAAATGCAGCAAGCATTGCATCTATGGTACTTACAACAGAAAGTATAGTAACAGACAAAAAAGAAGAAAAATGCGGATGTGAAGGACATAATGAAGGAATGCCAGGTGGAATGGAAGGAATGTATTAATACCATTTCATAATAAAAAAATAATAAGGTGATACCCAGAAACTAGTTAAATACAATAGTTTCTGGGTATTTGCATATAAAATACCAAAAAAATACAAAAAAGGAACAAATTAATACAAATAATGATAAAAACATATTGACAATGATAGAATAAAATAGTAATATAAATGTATA
>CANPCK010000059.1 GCA_947572545.1 uncultured Clostridium sp.
GCAGATTTTTCCTTCACAATAAGAAAAGTGGCTTCGCCACATGTGCATTTTGCTTTGCAAATATGCACAGTCTAAGGATACTTAACCTTGTTGTTTCAGAAAAATCGCAGATTTTTCCTTCACAATAAGAAAAGTGGCTTCGCCACATGTGCATTTTGCTTTGCAAATATGCACAGTCTAAGGATACTTAACCTTGTTGAATAGGAATTCTAATGATTTTTTTGTTGCTTACGCTTGTTAACCCTCAAGCTATCAACAAAAAAGTTGATTTTTCCTATTCAATAAAAAACGCTCAAGTTATCCTTTAAGCGTTTTAATTTGGTGGGCAATCGGGGGGTCGAACCCCGGACCTTCTGATTAAGAGTCAGCTGCTCTACCAACTGAGCTAATCACCCTTGTATTTAATTAAGCGTTATTTATTATATTATTATTTTAGCAATTTGTCAATAGTTCTAGCATATTTTAATGGGCGCTTTTAAACGCCCATTATAGTTTATTTTAATTATTTTTAAGTGTTTTTTTGTTTGATAAGTATATTGTATAAGAAATTATCATTCCAATTGTTGCAGTTACTACTTGAGTTGTCCCCATTGCTACTTGCAAATTTTGTACTAACTTTTCTGGGAATATTCCTAATATATTAAGTAAACTAAATCCACCAAATATTATTGCTACTTTTGTAATTATTGCAATAATTCCTGTTACAAAATAATTTAACTTTTTATTTAGTAACAACACTTTATATAAATAAATTATTGCAAAATTTCCAATCCATATTGCTGGTATCATGTATGCCATATAAACTGATGCTGTTTTAAATACATACCCACCAAGTATTGTAGATATACTTGGAAGTGTTATTATTCCTACTATCTTTTTCCAGCCTTTTACATTTATCGCTGTTACAATTAGTGCTATATTTACAATAGAACCTACGATTATTTGAGAATGTGATGCAACAAAACTGTTTGCTCCAAATACTTTTGTAAAAAAACTTGCCAAAAATGTAGGTACTATTAATGCCCCTATACATATTAGTATTATTTGCATTATATCTATCTGTTTTGAATAATCTCTCATATTCTTATTTAATACATTTTCTCTTTCCATTATCCAACTTCCTTTCCGCATTTAATTATACTGTATTAGTTCCATTTTTTCAATGGAAAAATTATGTTACTTTTTACTTCCTGTTTTTATAATCTTTGTCATAGGATTATAGCTATCTTCTGAAAGTACATCTTTTGATATTACTCTTCCATTTTTCTTAGTTATTTTATAAGCTATACTCTTTGCTCCATTTGCTCCTATTGCTTCCACAACTTCTTGACCTGGCATCAAACTACTATCATATACATATTTTGTATTACAAACTACAACATCTGTAACTTCACTAGTTAATTCTATTTCTACATCATCTTTTTCTGGTATTCCCCATATTTCTATTGTAAGTATTCCATTTGTTGCATATGCTTTTAATTTTACTGCATATTCCCTTAGATTCTTGAATTTAAAGTCTTTAGAACCATATGACACTGTAGCATCTCTTCCACAATCCACATAAGATACTACTGATGAATGATTATTTCTTTCTACTATTTCTAGATTTGCATATAGTACTGCATTATATATTGTGCTTGATACTTGGCAAACCCCTCCTCCGTAAGTCTCTATAAGTTCTCCTGCAGCATATGCTCCTGCCATTTGATATCCTTTTGCCTTAGTTCTTGGTCCTACTACTCCATTAAACGAAAACTGTTCTCCTGGTAACAATATCTTTCCATTTATTGCACTTGATGCAAGTTCTATATTTGTTGATCTATTTATATTACTTGCATCATACCTTGTAGAAAAACTTGAAAGTTTTTCTGGAAAAGCTTCTTCTCCCAATTTATCTGTTGTTACATCTGGTTTTGTAATATCAAGTGGTATTTCATATTCCTCTTTGGTTTCTTTTAATATTGCTTTCGCTTCATCTATTGTAACTTTAAAGTCTACTCCATCCACATGTGTTGTCAACTTCGAAGTATTTTTATCATAAGATGCATTTTTTGCTTCTTTGTATATTTCATTCCTTAATTTCTCTGCATCTATTCCATCTGGGGTCTTTTCTATTACTGGTATTATTATCTCATTTTTAGTACTTCCTTGAATTTTTTCTAGAATAAGGTTATTTATTTCTTTTTTCAGAGCATTTTCATCAAGTATTACTCCTTTTTTTCCTTTTGTTACAATTAGTTTATCACCATCTATATAATAACTATTATCTACAAATTTATCTTTCCACTCTTCATCTAAATTATTATATATACTTTGTACTATTTCATCATTAAATGAAAATTCCAAATCTATATTTTTTCCAAACATCATTACTCTTAAAATTTGATAATTATTTTCTATTATATTTTTTTCTCTCCCTACTGTACAAGCTTCAAAAACTTTTTCTTGTACATTGGCTTCAAACTCCATATGTTTCAGTGTAACTGTTTTTTCATTATCTCCATGTTTTAGTGTAATTTGTTTATCTTTTATACTATCTATTATCTTTTGTAATTTTTCTTCTGCTTCCTGTTTTGTTAATCCCGAAACATCAACATTGCTAATTGTTATATTTTTTATAACCTTAGAATTAGTTGAATTTATTAGTGAAAATATTGTCGAAAATATCCCGAACTAATATCGCTAAAACAAGTGAGATATACATTAATACTATTTTATTATTTTCTTTCTTTTTCATATTTCCTCCATTCTTTTGTTCATATTTCAATATTAACACAAAGTTATCTTCTTTACAATATTATTTCTTTATAAATTAAAATATACTTTTTTATATTTACTGCTAGACAAGTTTCTCATTTTTTTGTATAATATTATCAAATTATATATAATTTTGGAGGTTTTTATGATAGGGGATATGCTTGCAAAAGCTAGAAAACAAAAAGGTATAACCAAAACTGAACTTGCTAGTAAAACAGAGGTCAATATTGGTCATTTAACTCATATTGAAAAAGGAGAAAGAAATCCAAGCCATAAGGCTTTAAAAAATATTTGTCAAGCTTTAGATATACCACACCAACCACTTATGTTTACTTATGATAAAGAACTTAGCGTAGAACAAGCTAGTTATAAGGCTATTGATCATATTTCTTGTAATAAAATTTTAGCTATTGATAATATTGGAGGTTTCATTGATTGTCCTTCAAATATTCCAAGTGCAGCAGTTGCAGTAAAAATGCCTGATAATACTATGGAACCTACTTTTAAAGAAGGAGAATATCTATTTGTAGAATTAAATACTCCTTTAAATTCTAAGGAATATGGAATTTTCAGTTATAATGACAAAATTATTATTAGAAAATTTTTCTCAAGAAGAGGACAACCACTTCTAAGAGCGGAAAATAAAAACTTAGATTTAGAAGATATTCTAGTCGAAGATTCAGATGAATTTTATATAATTGGTAAAATTTTAAAAATTAAATAGTTTTTTTGTAAAAAAAACTTGAATATTAGTTTATTTAATATTATAATAGATACATCAAAAGACAAAATAATAGGAGATTTATATGGAATTAACAAAAAATATTTTTTTTAACACTGATAAATTAGTTGCAAACTCAACTGTAAAAGTATCATATACTGGTAAATTATTCCAAGATCAAGCTGATAAAGTTTTTATTCATTATGGCTTTGGACTTAACTGGGAAAATCTTGGAGATATTGAAATGGAAAAAACTGATCTTGGTTTCCAAGCAGAGATAACTTTAGATAATTCTGATTCTTTAAGTTTCTGTTTTAATGACGGAATTGGTAATTGGGATAATAATGATAATCAAAATTATACTTTTGCAATTGAAGAATTACCTACTTCTTTAATATTACAAGAAGAAACAGGTTTAGATACTCACCCAAGATTAAGACGTACTTATATTTGGAGTAAAAAAATAAGACTTGCAATATATAAGATTATTACATATTTACCAAAACTTATATCTGGAAATTATAAAAGAAAAATATCAAACGATGAATAAGATTAAAGAGAGGTTATAACCTCTCTTTTTTCATCACATCTTCTTATATAATAAGCTATACTTATTCCTGAAATTATTATACTATTATTTTAATACATAAACATCAAAGGTATTCCAAAACGTCCAAACACTTCCACTTTCATTACAATAAGATTTTTGTTTTCCAGTTGATAACATTCCATTATCTGGATTATAACTTTTACTCATTGTAAGTATGTCCTCATTATCACAGGTATTAGCATATGTCATTGCTTTATTTACAATTACAATATCGTTCATAGTAAAATTCTTATAATTATCTATACTAGTAAAATCAATTGTCTGTGCATATCTAGTATTGGAATTTTCTGCGACTTTTACAAATTTAGTATAAACTCCATCCCAGAAGTTCTTTATAGCAATATCATTTACTTTCTGTCCAATTGTTTCTATTGTATCCTCATCTGAAATATTATTACCATTATTGTTTAAAAAATTTGAAGTATCTTCAGTAAGTTTTTTATAATCCGCCTGCAATTTTTTTAACTTCTGCTGTAATCCGCTCTAAAGATTCATTTTCAATTGATGCAGCTGTTATAGTACTTGCTGATATCTCTTGTGTCTTAGTATCCACAAATACATAAACATCAAAGGTATTCCAAAATGTCCAAGATCCTCCATAAGATTTTTGTTTTCCAAGTGATAATATTCCTGCTTCTTGATTATATCCCTTACTCATTGTAAGGATATCCTCTTTATCATTAGTCTTAGTATATGTCATTGACCTATTTATAATAAAAAAGTTATCTCTAGTAAGCCTTTTATAATTGTTAACACTTGTACAATTAATTTGATTTGTATACCTTGAACTATTTCCTTCTGATAATTTTATAAATTCAGCATTAGCTCCATCTGAGTAATTTTTTCCAGGAAGCTTATTTAGTTCCTCTTTATATTTATCTAATGAATCATTAGCATTTATATCTATTCCATTCTTATTCAAAGCTGCTGTTACTGTTTCTTTATATTTAATAAACTTCTCTTCTAGCTCTTTGTATTCTTTTTTTAATTCCTCAATTGTTTTTCCAGGTTCTATAGGTTCAGATTCTCCTCCTAATCCCTTAAAATTATTTACTACACTTTCTATTAGCTTTTCTGTTTCTCCTAATACTTTATTTTCATTTATTCCTTCCTCTGTATAATCCATAGTTCCATTTATTGCATACTCTATTATTTTTGTTCTATATATAATAGCTATACTCACTCCTGAAATTATTACTAGAATTACTATTGTTATTATTAATGCCACTAATGTTATTCCTTGCTCTTTTTGAATATAACTAATAGAATTTTTTTGTTTTTTTTGATTTAACATTCTTTCAAATTCCATCTGCCCCTCCTTTTTTCATTTGTTTTTCCTGTTTATTCCTAATGAGAGTATTTACTATTGTATCTATTTTTTACATATTTATTATAGTCTTTATTGTTTAACCTTGTCAATGTATTTTCTTCTTTGTTAATGTTTTTAATTTATCCATCCGCCCATCTATTGTAATAACCTGTCCTGTCATATACTCATTTTCTATTAGAAATTTAACGCTTTTTGCAATCTCTTCTGGTTTTCCCCTTCTTCTTAATGGTATTTCCATCTTTAACTCTTCTATTTCTTCTTCTGTCAATTCTCCATCCATTTCTGTATCAATTGATCCTGGTGCAATTGCATTTACTCGTATATTAGAAGGTCCAACCTCTTTTGCTAAAGCCTTTGTCATCCCAATTATTCCGTGCTTTTGCAGCAGAATAATGCACTTCACATGAACCTCCTATTATCCCCCAAACTGAAGATATATTTATAATACATCCACTTTTATTATGTATCATATTTTCAAGCACAGCTCTTGTTGTGTAAAAAACTGAACTTAAGTTAGTTTTTATCATATTTTCCCAGTCCTCATCAGTTATATCTAAAAATGTCTTTACTTGTGCTATTCCTGCATTATTCACAAGAATATCTATTCTCCCATATTTCTCTAAAACATATTGCACCATTTCTGATATTTCTTCCTTTTTACTTACATCTGCTTTATATATCTCTATATCTATTCCCTCTTGTCTTAACTCCTCTTGTAGTTCCCTTGCTCTATTTTCAGATTTATTATAATTTGCAATCACCTTTATATTATTTCTTGCAAGCTCTTTTGCACATGCTCTTCCAATTCCTCTTGATGCTCCTGTAATTAATGCTATTTTTTGCATGATATTTTCTCCTTTTATTAAATTTTCTCTTATTTAAACATATATTTAATATATCACATTTAAGAATAATATACAACGCTTAAGGGAAATGCCCTTCTTTTCTTATAATTCCTATTTAATAAGAAAAGTGGCTTCGCCACATGTGCATTTTGATTTGCAAACATGCACAGCCTAAGGATACTTAACCTTGTTGTTTCTGAAAAATCTCCGATTTTTCCTATTCAATAAGAAAATTGGACGTTAACGAAATCAAAGATTTCGACGTCCACATGTGCAA
>CANPCK010000060.1 GCA_947572545.1 uncultured Clostridium sp.
TCATATAAAACCTTCTTTCTTTTTAAAATTTGAAAATAAACAAGTATTACTAGACAAATTTAATAATTATAGGTGCACTGATCTACATGGAGGATTATTAAGTTAAATTTAATGAGGTAAGCCAAAGTTTATTTTTTTAATCATATACTAAAAACCTGTATTTTATGTGTCGCAACACCAGTGACTGCTTCCACAGCAGCAATAATATTTGCTTTTACATTTGCATCGTTTGCACCTGCTGCTGTAACAATGACTCCTTCTATTTTAGGATTTATGATAGTTTGAGTAGCAGGAACTTGTGAACCTCCTTCATTTGTAAATATTACTTCTTTTTTAATGTTTTCTTCTTTAGCTTCTCTAGTTCCTCCCTCTGAATCTGTTTCAGAAGTTTGTGATGATGAATTATTTTCATTATACATTGCAACTACTTCGGATGATTGAGAATAGGTAATTAGTACATTTGCTTTTCCGAACACCAGACATTGTACTTAGAATATGTTCAATTTTTTCTTCTAGTTCATTGTTTGAAGTATCTTTTGTATTTTGTTTGTTTTCATTTGCAAGTTCTTTATATGGGTCATCGTTATTTTCAATAGATTTTTTGTCATCTTTTAGTATTACATTAATTGCTATTAGAGTGATAATTAATATTATTAAAAAAGCAACCAGATTTTCAATTTTCTTTTTATTTTTTCCTTCTTCTTGAGAGTTCCCTACAATTAAACTTTTAATTTTATTCATTTGTTCTTTAAACATAAAGTTTTCCTCCTACATAGAGTTTATAGTAATTTTTTCACTGTCTATTCCATATTTATTTTTTAAATTTTCTTTTATCTTTTCTATATCTTGTTTAGATATAGTATTTTGTTTTTTTGTTTCTCCAATTTTTACCTTATTAATATATATGTTATTTTCGTTATTTTGATTTTTAAGCTCATTTATGGTTAAATTAATATAATTAATCTCTCCACTATCTAAATTGATTTCAAAGTCAATATTTTCTAAATTAAAGCCTATATCTTTTATATCATTTTGAATTTGTTTTTTTAATTCTTCTTTATATGTATTTTCTATTGAATTTGTTGAAATATCATTAATTTTTTCTTCAAGCATTTTATATTCATCAGTATTTGCAAAATAGTTATTATATTTTGAATAATCAATTTTTATATCACCACCATTGAATAGAGTAATTACAGGAGAAATTATCGTATATAATATGTATATACCAATAATCATTTTTATGTATTTTTTAGAATTTCCTTTAGGTAAAATCATTTCGAGTATTGTTGCAATAATCATTGCAATTATTACTTGTTCCGCCCATGAACTGATATTTTTTATCATCTGTACATCATCCCACTATTAGTTATTTTTATGACAAGAGTAAGTCCAATCATAAGCATTACTGAAATTGTACAAACCATTCCAAGAAGGACTTTAAAAGTATCTCCCATTTGTCCTAGTACTGATACAATTTTTTTGTCTGCAATTGGTTCTGAAAGAGCAGCTGCAAGATTAAATGATATAGACATTATAGCTAATTTTATTATTGGCATTATACATATTGAAAGTACTACAAATATTCCAACAAAACCTATTGCATTTTTTAAGATATTACTACATCCAAGAACTGCATCAACTGTTTCTCCTAAGACTTTACCGACAACAGGTATTGCACTTGTAACTACAGCTTTTGTTGTTTTTAATGTTATACCATCTATACTACTAGTTAAAGTACCCTCTAAAGATAAAACTCCTACAAATATTGTAAGCAATATTCCTAAAGTCCACACTACACTTGATTTGAAAAATTTTGATAATTTGTTTATTTGAATTTTATCTGATATTTGTGATATTATTCCAAGTGAAGTTCCTACTAATATAAGTGGAAGAAATACTGATGAAATGATATTTCCGAACAAATGTTATTATAATTAGTAGTACTGGTTGTACAGTAGATGCTGTTACTATATTTCCTGTTGCTACCATTAATGCTAGGAGTATTGGAAGAAGCGAATTCAAAAATCCTACTAAACTGTTTACTGTATTTTTTATTAATAGTATTATTTCTGAAAAGTTTGCCATAATTAAGGTAATAATTAGTATATATTGAACATAATACGTTATTTCCCCTACTTCGCCGATTTCCCATACCATCACTTATAGTCTTAATTATTCCATGAATTATTACGATTATTAATATATAACCAAGGGTTTTTAAAGTATTTGCAACTTCTTTTCCAGTTAATTTTAAAATAGAGTTCATTAATCCAGAAGTATTCATATTTCCAGAAAGCGCATTTTCATATATAGAGTTTAAATCAATATCTGAGAAAGTATTTTCTGTATATTTTTCTGTTTCTTCTATAAATCCAGATATACCTAAAGCTTCTTCTTGTGATTTCAGAGTTTCGTTTGTTTCTGCATATATTTTGCCACCATATTGAATTGCAAGAAGAAATGATATTATAAATATTAGTTTTTTCATATGATCCTCTTTCTCTTTTGTTAAGGTAAAATTTTAAGCACAGTTTCTAGCATTGAAGAGATTATAGGTATTGACATTGTTATGATTATTATTTTTCCTCCCAAATCAACTTTTGAGGATATTGAACTTTCTCCTGAGTCTTTACATATACTCACAGCAAATTCTGTTAAAAATGCAATTCCAGTAATTTTTATAAGTATTTTTAGAAATTCCTGGCTTGTACCATTCATTTTATTTGCAAGGTTAGTCAAAAGAGTAACTATTCCAGATATTTTATTTAAAAGTAAAAACAAAATTAGAGCACTTGCAATTAGCGAGATATATAGTGTAAATTCAGGTTTGTATTGTTTCATAATAATAATTATTATTACTGCTGAAAATGCTATTCCTATAATTTTTATTATCTCCATTGTTTTCTCCTATAAATCAAATATAGTTCTCACTGTGTTAAAAAGAGTACTTATCTCTTGTATAACCATAGTAAGAACAATTACAAGTCCTGCAAGAGTTGTCATCATTGCTTGGTCTTCTCTTCCTGCTCTAACTAACACTTGATGTAGTACTGCAACAAGTATTCCAATTGCGGCTATTTTAAATAATAAGTCAATACTCAAAATATTCTCCTCCTTTATATAAGTATTATTACAATAGTTAGTCCCACAATAATACCTAAGTCTTTATATAATTTTTCATTCTTTTTTTGTGCTTCTTCTGCTTTTTTTATTTGTGTATCTATATATCTTTTAAGCAATTCTATTTCACTAAGTTGTCCTTCTACATTAGTTTTTCCAAGAAGTTTATCAAAATTTTTTAAAATACTTAAATCTTCTGCATTCATATTTGTATTAGAATTATCTATTGCTATTTTCCATGCTTCTCCTGCTGATAAATTCTTCATTTCATCTTTTGCTGTTTTAAATATTTCACCAATACCATTACCAAAGCTATTAGAAAGTGTTTCAAATATTCTAGGAAGTGGATCATATGTATATTTTATTTTCGTTTCTAATATGTTTAAACTATTTCTTATGTTCTTTAGATCTATAACCCTTCCCTTATATTTGTTTGCAAAAGCTAGTCCTAAAAAGATTGAGATACCTAATATGGCTATTAACAATATTAATTTTATAATTATCATAATTATTCTCCTAATAATTTTATAGTTAATATATATATATTCAAGAAGCTCAAGTTTTAGAACAAGAAATTAAATTGATTTTGGGTAAGATTTATGTTATAATTAAGATATATCTTATAGGAGGAAATCTCTATGTCAGAAAAATTTATGCAGACCTTGAACGACATCTTGCAAGATCGCAAGCTGTTCAACCCCGACAAAACTAAGATCAGAATTAACAAAGATGCCTATTCTGACCGTTACAATAAGTTTGGGGTAGTGATGGAAGAATTGATCAAGGCGGGAATTATGCTTGGCAATCTTCAAACTGGTGACATTCCTATTTCCATAATTTGGATCAAATTCCCCGAGGTTAATCCCAATGTGAAAACTGCTGAGCTTGATTACTATATTAATGTGGAGCATCGGGACAAAAAGGTCAAAAAGGGCCAGTTACAAAGGACAGCGGTTGTCACTATTTCATTCAAACAGTGTAAGTGGGTTGCATGAAGGCAGAAAGAGGCTGGGTTTGTTTCCAGCCTCTTGCCTATTATGTAGAAGAATAATATATTTTTGATATTTTTCCTTTTAATTTTGAGTCTAAAAAAATTATTCTATCAAATAGATTTAATTCAAGCATTTTGTTAAAAATTGGATTTAATTTAAGTTTTTCTAAATTTTCTCCATGTGCTGTAAAAATACATTTAACTCCTGAGCATAGAGCATAGTTTATAGATTTTATATCTTCTAAGTTTCCAATTTCATCTGCAACTATTACTTTTGGAGCCATACTTCTAATTAACATTTCCATACCTATAGTTTTATTTATATTATTAAGGACATCAGTTCTAATTCCTAGGTTATTTTCGACTTTTCCTCTATGCATAGCTGAGAGTTCTCCTCTTTCATCTATTACACCGTACATTTATTCCGATTAAAATTTTCTATACCACTACTAATATTTTTTATTATATCTTTTAGGATGGTGGTTTTGCCAGTACCAGGATTTCCTACAATTAGTGTATTGTATATAGTATTATTTGGAATATCTAAAATGTATTGTATAATGTTTTTTGAGGCATCAGCTATTTGTTTTGCTATTCTAAAATTTAGACTATATATATAAGAGAGATTTTTTACTTTTCCATTTTCCATGACAACTTCGCCAGTTATTCCTATTCTATGTCCTCCTTTTACTGTAATATATCCGATTACATATTTGATCTTGATAAGAATATATAGAGTTGTCACATATTTTTTGAAGCGTATTTAGAATTTCCTCACTATTTGGTCTATATTGTATAATAATTTCTTTATCTGAAAGTCTAAGAATTATAGGATTATTCACCCTTATTCTGATTTCTTCTAATTTATTGTAATTTTCTGATATATTCTGATATAGAATATTTGAGATATTTTTTGGAAAAAAATTTAAGATTTCAACCATACTTTGCTCCTATTTCTTTTGTTTATTGAATAGAAAAAATCGCAGATTTTACTATTCAACAAGATTTAAGTTAGCTTGGGCTGAGCATATTTGAAAAGTAAAATGCTACACTCAGCGAAGCTACTTTTCTTATATAAATTATATGAAGGAAATCAGATTTTAGAACAAAAAAATGGTCCCCACATATCTTGTAAGATATGTGGGGTATTTACCTAAATGTACCCTAGACCTGAGAAAAAGTTTCTCAACCTTATATGAATAAAACTGCCCAGACTATTGCCCAGG
>CANPCK010000061.1 GCA_947572545.1 uncultured Clostridium sp.
TGGTTAGAAACCAAAATAGTAAAAGTCAAAACCAAACTAAACAAAAACTACCTTGATTTCTAGCCATAAGGAGAAAATTATTATTTTATATCTTTCATAAGAAATTAAATATATCTTATAAGTGTTAACACTTATAAGATAGCATAAAAAAATTATAAAATCAATATATAAATTAAAATTTTTTTAAAAAATTGAGGTAATACTATGTCTTTTATCATTAAATATAATGGAAACATTAACGTAATAGGAAATTTGCTTAAAAAATATAGATTAGAAAATAAACTTTCTTATGAACAGCTTTCTACAAAATTGCAATTAAAAGGAGTTAATATTCATAAACAGTCTTTATATGATATAGAAAATAATAAAAGAACTGTAAAAGATTATGAGTTATTTGCTCTAGCATATATTTTAAAAGTTGATGTTAATGACTTATTAGAAGATATTAGAAAAAATTTTGAACAAGAAAACAAATAAGAAAAGTGGCTTCGCCACATGTGCATTTTGCTTCGCAAATATGCACAGACTAAGGATACTTAACCTTGTTGTTTCAGAAAAATCTGCGATTTTTCCTATTCAATAATAAAAGTGTACATCAGTGAAATTAAAAATTTTGACACATATGCTTATACAATTGCTTTTCAATCAATACCTAGAATGTAACTTACCTGTTAAATAGAATAAGCGAACCTATTTCTAGATTCGCCATTTGTCTAACTTAACATATATAAATTTCACTTCAATTTTGCTTCTATTAATTTTGCTAGTTCTTCTGCTTTTTGGGTTATATATTTTTCATCTTTTCCTTCTATCATAACTCTTATTAAGCTTTCTGTTCCTGAAGGTCTTATGAGTACTCTTCCATTTTCTGCAAATTCTTTTTCTAATTTTATTATTGCATCATTTATATCTTTATCTTCTTTGTAAGTCATTTTTTTATCATTACTTACTTTTGCATTTATTAAAACTTGTGGATATATGTTTATCATTTTACACATATTTGATGCTTTTTCTTTTGCTTTTAATAATATTGTAATTAGCATAAGTGATGTAAATATTCCATCTCCTGTTGGGTTATAGTCTAACATTATTATATGTCCTGATTGTTCTCCTCCTAGGTTATATCCGTTTTTCAACATTTCTTCTAATACATATCTGTCCCCTACTTTTGTTTGTTTTAGTGTTATTTCATTTTCTTTTGCATACTTGTTTAATCCTAAATTGCTCATCACTGTCGCAACTACTGTATCATTTTTTAATTTTCCTTGTGATTTTAAGTATTTTGATATTATTGCTAATATCTTGTCTCCGTCAATTATATTTCCTGTCTCATCAACTGCAAGACATCTATCTCCGTCTCCATCATAGGCTATTCCTAGATCTATTTTGTTTTCTACAACATACTTAGATATTTTTTCTATATGTGTTGATCCACATTCTTTGTTTATATTTATTCCATCTGGTTTGTTATTTATTATCTTATAGTTTATTCCAAGCCTTTTTAATATTTTTTCTGCTACTTTATATGTTGCTCCATTTGCTGTATCTATTGCAACTGTAAAATCGCTATTTAAGTTTACATTTATTTCTTTTGCAAATGTTTCTTCAAGAAAATCTAAATATTCTTCTACATATTTTTCTTTGTTTTTATCTGTTCCAATCTTTTCTCCTACTGCACTGAATTCGTCTATCTTTCCAGAGTCCATGATTTCTTCTATTTCTTCTTCTAATGAATCATCTATCTTTGTTCCTTTATTGCTAAAGAATTTTATTCCGTTATATTCATATGAATTATGAGATGCAGAAATTACAACACTTGCTGATGCTTTTAATTTTTTTGTAAGATATGCTACTGCTGGTGTTGGAATAACTCCTAAATGTATTACATTTGCTCCATAGCTTAAAAATCCTGCTGTCATAGCACTTTCTATTAGTCCTCCTGATAGTCTAGTGTCTTTTCCTATTAATATAAGTGGTGCTCGTTCTTCGTGTTTTCCTAATACGTAAGCTCCAGCTTTTGCAACCTTATATACAAGTCCAGGTGTAAGTTCACTATTTGCAATTCTTCTGATTCCGTCTGTTCCAAAATATTTTCTCATTTTCTTATTATTCCTTTCCAAGGCACAAAACAAGTTTGAAAAAGAATTAGTATATTTGCTAAGTAAGTTTGAATTAATAACCAAAGATGTGCTTATACTAGCTGATAATTATTAATATTAAATTTAATGACGCAAAATACTGATTGTTTTTCAAATTTCTCTCCTATTGCTATATGTTATTTATTTCTATTACTATTTATTACAACTTTTTAATAAAATTCCATGAGTCTCTACACATTTCTTCTATTCCTCTTTCTGCCTTCCACTCAAGTTCTTTTTCTGCTTTATTAGGATCTGCATAGTATATTGCTAAATCTCCTGCTCGTCTTGGAGCTATCTTGTATTTTATTTTTATATTGTTTACTTTTTCAAATGTATTTATTATTTCAAGTACACTGTATCCACAGCCTGTACCTAAGTTGTGTATATATACTCCTGATTCCGTTAATTTTTCTAACGCTTTTATATGCCCTATTGCTAAATCCACAACATGAATATAATCCCTTACTCCTGTTCCGTCTTTTGTGTCATAATCATTTCCAAAAACACTTAGTTCTTTTAATTCTCCTATTGCAACTTTTTGTATATATGGCATTAGATTATTTGGTATTCCATTTGGGTTATCTCCAATTAGTCCACTTTCATGTGCTCCTATTGGATTGAAATATCTAAGTAAAGATATTATCCATTCTTTGTCTGATTCATATAAGTTTTCTAACATTTCTTCTATTATTGCTTTTGTTGCACCATATGGGCTTGATGCTTTACCTCTACCCATTTCTTCTGTATATTTAGGTGTTCCTGGATTTCCATATACTGTTGCTGATGAACTAAATACTATCTTTTTGCAATTATATTTTTTCATCACTTTTAATAGCTTTATTGTTCCATATACATTGTTTTCGTAATATTCTAATGGTATCTCTACTGATTCTCCTACACCTTTTAATCCTGCAAAGTGTATAACTGAATCTATTTCGTTTTCTGTAAATATTTCTTCTAATGCTTTTTCTTCCCTAATATCTACTTTATAAAATTTACACGTTTTACCTGTGATTTGTTTTATTTTTTCTAGTACATCTATTGAACTATTACATAAATTATCTAGTATAATTATTTCTTTATTTTCTTTTAATAATTCTATTACTGTATGACTTCCTATATACCCTGTTCCACCTGTCACAAGAATTGACATATAAAAACCTCCATTACAAAACTTTAGGCGTCTTATTCTACTAAGACGCCTCTCGCTTATATTGAACTTAACCCACTACTGAATTATTTTCTTCATCAAATGGGATAAACTTATTGATTCCTTCACTTTCTACTATGTTGTCTACTCTAAATGTTTGGAAAGATTTAGAAATTTTATCTTCTACTAATCCTTCAACTATTTCTTGAGAAGATTGTTCTGCTAAAACAAGTTCACTAACTAAAATTTGTTTTGCATTTGTAAGCATTTTCTTTTCTCCAGTAGATAGTCCTTTTTCTTTTTGTTTGAAACTTAAGTTTCTTACAACATCTGCTACTTCGTAAATATCTCCTGTCTTCATTTTGTCCATATTTTCTCTATATCTCTTGTTCCAATTCATTTCTGTTTGTGTCTCATCTTCAGATAAAACACTGAAAACTTTTTCCGCTTGTTCTTTGCCTATTACGCTTCTTATCCCTACTTTTTCTGCTTGTGCAATTGGTATCATTACCTTTACTTCTCCTGGCATTTTTATAATATAATAGGCTTGTTTTTGTCCTAAAATATCTTTTTCTTCAATTGCATCTATAGTTCCTGCACCATGCATTGGATAGACTATGTAATCACCTACGTTGAACATAAACACACTTCCTCTCAATTTTGTTTGGCAAATTTTTCCGACATAGTTATTATACTACATTTTTTATAAAAAGTCAAAGGAATTACGTAAATTTAATTTTTTGATTTTCAAAGTCTTTGGAGCTGTAAGTCGTTGTGTTTTTACAAGAATTTTCTATGTTAAGATAAATCTTTAATTTGTAATTTTCTATTTTTAGTTCATTGTTTTTAACTTGTAATGAGTTTTTATTCTTTTAATTAATTATTTAAACGCTTACTAGAAGTATTATACCATAATATAATACTTCTAGCTATAGTTATTGTTATTTTATTTTTTTACCATTGAGTATGGGCTTGATGCTGTTCCTGATCCAGTAGCTCCAATGCTAACCATTGAAAGGTCAACTTCAATTACTGGACGAACATTGGTTGTAATTCTCACATTTGGTATATCACCATTATAAGAAATACCAATACCTGTAAGTGAAGAAGACCAAACCCAAAACGCACCGAAGATTACGTTATTCGTGTTAGCTTTAACATGTCGCGAGGCAACCCAATAATTAGTGGTGCTTACACTGCTTCCAGATGTACTAGATTCAGTTGGATTAGTTAACAACGCATCATACATTGTATTTATAGCTTTTTCATTTATTTCATAGGAATATCTTGTATTTTTCCCTGATGCATAAGTAGACCTACCTGTATACCAAACACTTTGTACACTTCTATCTAGTGTTCCTCCACCTGTTTTTCCTGGCTCTTGATCATAAATTTTGGGACTCTGATTTGTTGTTGGCGTAAACGTTTTTCCATATTCTGAATCTGCTGCCTTCCTTTGTGCATCTGTTGTCATATTTGTTACTTTATCTATATCATCTTGATTTATACTTCTTGCTTTTATCGCTCCACTTCCATACGTTGATGTGTTTCCAAATGCTGTGCTACATGCATCATTTAGTAATTTTACCGCATTATTATACCCATTAGCTCCTAATAATGTTATACCTTCTGCTAACGTTTCTGATATTAATAATAATTTGTTTCCACTTACTCCCCATATTCTCCACTTCATTGTATTTCCTTTCTTATCTACATTAGCTGGAAATGATTGGTCTGAGCTATATCCTGAATATGTTGAACTTACTGTATAGTTACTTCCTGCTGGTACATAATTTACATATTTTCCTATCATACTTGTTTGACCTAATTGTGTTGATGTAAATGGTCCTTCTGGCTCTGTACATTTTGCTTTAGTTGTACTTGTACAATATGTATAATATGTATTTGATCCTGATGACTTGTATAATATTGTATATATCGTTGATGCATTTGAAAAGT
>CANPCK010000062.1 GCA_947572545.1 uncultured Clostridium sp.
GGTGTTAAATCTACTTTTTGTCCTACTTCTACTTGTTTTGTTGTAACTGTAGCTGTTGTTCCTCCATTTGTACTATAGTTGTATGTTACTGTGAATTCACTCTTTGTTTTTATTGTTTTACTACTTGCATTTCCTGCTGCATCTCTTACCCATATACTGTATGTTGATGTATAATCTAAGTTATTTACTGTTGTTTCTGCTAAACTTAATGTTTTTTCTACTTCTACCCAGCCTTCTGTTGGTTCTTCTATTTCTTTTGTTACTTTGTAGCTAACTATTCCTGATTTTGTATCTGTTGCTTTGAAGGTTATGCTATTTGTTATTTCTTCTTGTTTTGTTAGGATTGTTATTTCTGGGTTTGTATCATCTAATATTTCTATATATTTTTCGTCTCCACCGTTGTTTCCATCCCATAGTCTTGCATATACTTTGTCTCCATGTAGTAAGTCTGTTACCTTTATGCTTTCTCCTTTATTGTTAACTGTATTCCATGATATTTCTTCTACTTTTTCTCCACTCTTAACTGTCTTGTATTGGATGTAGTAGTTTGTTTGATTTGTGCTTATTGTTGTTTCTGCTTTACATTCTGCCCATCTTGGCTCTGTAAATACTATTGCTCCTTCTGTGTCTCCTCCTGGTACTCTGCCAGTTGTAACAACTCTTATTACTCCTGATCCTATATTTCCTGCTTTGTCTTTTGTTTCTATTCTAATATCATATTCTGTCTCTTGTGTTAAGCCTGTGTATACATATGTTGTGTCTGGTATTTCTTCTGCTATTTTCACAAATTCTTCTTCTGTTGATTTCTTTATGTAGTATGTGTATTTTGGTTCTGAAGGTAATCCTGAATCTTCATCTGATGCTGTAACATATACTTCTATACTATTTGTTGTAACTTCTCCTTTTGTTACTAATAATATTGGTGGAATTTTATCATCTGGTTCTGTATATGTCGCTTGTTCCATTCCTTTTCTAATATTTCCTGCTTTATCTATTGCTTCTACTTTTATTCCATATGCTGTATTTGCTGTTCCTTGGAATTCTTTCATTCTGTCTGTTCCTTCATGTATTAGCTCTCCATCTATATAGTATCTATATTTTTCTATTCCTGATAAATTATCATTTGTATATGCTAATATTGTAAATCCTTTTTCTGATACTGATGTTACTGTTGGCATAAATTCATTTGGTGCTGTTCCATCTTTATATATTATTTTGCTTGCTATGTTTGATCTATTTCCTGCTTTATCTATTGCAACAACTTTTATATCATATATTCCGTCAGCTTTAATTGATATTTCTTTTGTTTCTGCATTTATTCTTTCATTTTGTGCTACTGTTTTTTTAGTATGAGTATCTGTTATTGTATATTCATACCCTGAAATTCCTGAGTTTTCATCTGCTGATGTTATTCTTAATTTAACATCTGTTACATACCAGTTCTGATCTGCATGTCCTGTAACTTTATTTCCTTGTTCTCCTTCTATTATTTCTATCTTTGGAACACTAGGTAATATGTTATCTATTTTTATGTTTTGATATGCATATTTTGATGTTTCTGTTTCGTCTTCATTTTCTACCCATGCTATTAATCTTGTCATTCCTAAAGTTTTTATTGTAATGTTTTTTGTCATTCCTTCTGCTAGTTGTTCTCCATTATCTTCTGATCCAACTGCTCTATATTTTAGTTTTGATCCTCCTGTTCCTTCTCCATTTATTCTTATTTGTACCTCTCCGTTTCCTGTGTACCAGCTATTTTCTCCTTTGGTTCCTGAAACAATTTCTATTGTTGGTACTTTTAGTGTACTTACTGTATCTCTTACTGAAACATATGCATATCCCATTTTCCCTTTACTTGAGGTTACTTTTATTGTATATGTCCCTGTTTGACTCACATTATTAAAAGTAGTTACTACTTCTCTTGCTTCTTTTCCTTCTATTATTTCTTTTGTTTTTCCTTTATATATTAATTCTATACTTTGTATTCCATCTTGACAGCTTGATACTACTTGTATAGTTTCTGTTGTTTTATTATATGTTGCTTTTACTTTTGGCATTGCTAATTTGTCTTTTTTTCCTACTGGATCTATATGTATTTCTCCTGTATATTCATCATAGTGTACTTCATATATATATCCATCTGTTGTAGTAACTATTATTACTCCTCTATCTTCTTCTGATACTGCTGTTTTTATTTTTTCATCTTTTTCTATTTCTACTGCTAAACTTTTTAATGTTGTTTCTTCTCCTCTGAGTAAATCTTTTACTATTATATTTCTCACTATTTGTTCTATATATTCTCTGTTTTGTTCTACTATGTACTCATTTGCAACTTTTGTTGATGATGCCATAATTTTTTCGCTTCCTGTTATAGCTTTTATACCAACTGCTGCAAGTATTATTAATAGGACTACCATAACTATTAAAGTGATTAATGTGATGCCTTTTTCGTGAAGCAATGGGTATGCTTTTTGAGTTTTAAGCAATGGGGACACTCTTTGAGTTTCATTAAAAATTAAACTCAAAGGACCATCTTCTTGTTTCAAAGGGTTGTCCTCTTGTTTTATTCTTTTTTCTTGTTTTTGAGTATTATTAATAAACCTTTTTAGGGTGTTTGGTTTGGTTTTTGACTTTTTTTCCATTGTTTGGTTTTTTCCTCCTTGGTTTTGACTTTTAAGGAAATCGCTTTTCTCTCCTTATGGTTGAAGACTAGACAAATTGGTAAAATCAGCCTTTTTACTAGATTTCATCCATAAAGAGAGCTTATTTATACAATGACTTTATTTTAATTATAGATATAATTTTATTAATTGTCAACAGTTATATATTAACTTCTACAAATTATTAATTGAGTTAATTTTTGACAATATATAAGCCATATGTACAGTCTATGGAAACTTAACCTTGTTGAATAGGAATTCTAATGATTTTTCCTATTCAATAAGAAAAAAATACCATAGCAATTTTTATGGTATTTTTTATATTATTTTATTAGTTTTGTGTATATGGTAACATTGCAATATGTCTACATCTTTTTACTGCAAGTGTTATGTCTCTTTGATGTTTTGCACAAGCTCCTGTTGCTCTTCTTGGTAATATTTTACCTTTATCATTTATAAATTTCTTTAATTGTTCAGGATTCTTGTAGTCTAATACTAAGTTTTTGTCTGCACATAATGGGCAAACTTTTTTTCTTTGTTTTCTAAACTTAGGATTATAATCATCATCATTATTTCTATTGTTTCTTCTATTATTTTGCTTTTTATCAGCCATTTATCTTTCCTCCTATTCTCTTAGAATGGCAAGTCATCACTAGGTGTTAACTCAAATTCACTATTATTTTGTGCCATGTCTGCTCCAAAAGTATTTTCAAAACTTCCTGCACCATCTCCTGCTCCAGCCTCTCTTTTGCTGTCTGCAAAATATGCTTCTTCAGCAATTACTTCTGTTACATAACGTTTTTGTCCTTTATCATCATCCCATGTTCTTGTTTGAATTCTACCTATTATTCCAACTTGTTGTCCTTTTTTAAAATATTTACTGCAAAATTCTCCTTGCTTTCCCCAAGCTACTATGTTTATAAAGTCCGCTTGTCTTTCTTCTCCTTGTCTCACAAATCTTCTGTTTACAGCTAATGAGAAGCTTGCTACTAAAGTATTGTTTGTTTGAGTGTATCTTACTTCTGGGTCTCTTGTAAGTCTGCCCATTAATATTACTTTGTTCATTTATTATTCCTCCTAATATACTTAATTGCCTCTTTTATTGGATTATATATCTTTTTTTGGGCTTTTTAAGTATTGTTCAAACAATACTTAAAATTTTTATATAGTAGGAATTTTCAACCTCTGCATCTAATCTTTGATACAAAATCAGAGATTTTGACAACGATTTATTCATGTGAGTAATGAAAAGCTCCTTACTAGATAATTATTCGAAACTTAGATTTTCTTAGCATTGTATGAGCTTAGAAAATATTAGTTACGTTTTTTATTTTTAGTCTTCTTTTCTGACTACAATAAATTTTATAACTTCATCTGTTATTCTATAGTTTCTTTCAAGTTCTGTAATTAGTTCTGGTTTTGCTTCAAATGTAACTAGTACATAAAAAGCTTCTTTGTTTTTTCCTATTTCATATGCTAATTTTCTTTTTCCCATTTCAGTAACTTCTGAAACTTTTCCCTCAGTATTAATCAAGTCTGTAAATTTTGTGATCAAAGCTTTTATTCCTTCATCTTCAACATCTTGACTAATAATGATTATACTTTCGTATTTATTCATTATTTTTCACCTCCTTATGGCTTATAGCCCATTTCTTACAAATGAGCAAGGACGAAAATAGTTTATTCGTCATATTAACGTACGTAATTTTATCATATTTTTCTAAAGTTTGCAACACTTTTCCCAAAAATACTAAAAGTAGGCGAATAATCGCCCACTTTCTTAATGATTTAGTACTACTGTTGAGTTTGCTCCTGATGTATGATATATTTCTCCTTTATATGATATTCCTTCAATATGATATATTATATGACTTTCTACATTTATTATATAAGAGTCTCCTCCAAATGATAAATAGTCTTGTCCATAATTTAATGTTAAATTATCTAATAGACTTAAGTCTATTGTATAATACTCATTTCCATCATTTCCTGATAAATCGCCTATTATTTCTTTTAATGTGTCTTTTGAATATGCATTTCCATATATTGGTAGCTTTTCATTTTCTACATAATATACGGCTACTCTATCATTTAATACCTTTATATCATTATCTAATTTTGTAAGTTTTGAAAGCTGAGTTGAATCATATGAATTACTTGCAAGTGTTATTGTTAGTGTTGCAAGTATTACTATTGTTATTACTAATGTTATTAATGTTATTCCTTTTTCGTTTTTCTTTATCATAAGTATATTCCTCCATATAATAGTTTTATATATTATATTTTTCTTTTTTGCTATTTATATATAGTTTACTATTAATCTCGATTTATTGCAATATTATTTTTCAATATTTTGTACATTTTTATTTTCATTTTGCATATTTTGTTTTCTTTTATTA
>CANPCK010000063.1 GCA_947572545.1 uncultured Clostridium sp.
TTAAAACAAATAGTATCACTTGTTGAATATAATCTATTTTCTCCATCATCAATAATATATCCTACATTTTCATTTACTTCTTTATCACCTTTTAATAATGGCTGATATCCATGTATTGCATGTACTACCTCAATTTTTATATTATCTAACTCAATAATATCATTTTCTTTTACAATGTTTATATTTATATTTTTATTTACATTTTGCACTTCTTGTGTTGAATATATTTTTATATTACTGTTTATTTTTTCCAAAACTTCTATATTACAGTGGTCTGGGTGTTTGTGCGTTATTAAAATAATATCTACATTATTCCAAACCTCAAAATATTGTTCTTTATATTTTAATGTCCCAGGATCTATTAATATTTTCCTTCCCTTTGTTTCAATAAGTAAACATGATTGTGGATATTTTGTAATTTTCATAATTTGCATTCCTTTCTTTTTTAATTAAGTTTATATTCTTTATAATAAAATTATTTATTTTTTAAAAATTTCTATCTAAATATTAAGCAATTTTTTCATTTTTTCTTCTAATTTGTTATAGATATTTTCTATAATCCATTTTTCATTTGAAAATTTTTCTATATCTTCTATATTAATCCATTTAACATCACTATTTTCATCTTCTTTAATATGTAATGTTTCACTTTCATCTACTTCTAAAAGATAAGTCAAATTTAGGTGTAAATGTGAAGATACATATTCTCCTCTTTTCATATGTCCATTAACAGTTGCAATCTCTAATGAAAAAATATTATTATATAATACTTTTACATCCCTAACTCCTGTCTCTTCTTTTAATTCACGAATAGCTACACTTAATAAATCAGATTCTCCATCTGCATGCCCTCCTGTCCAAGTAAATGATTTATATATATTATGATATATCATTAGCACTTTTGTTCTTTCTTTATTTACTGCCCAAGATGAAGCTGTAAAGTGTGCAAATTCATTACTCCTTGTTAAAACATCATCAAATGTATTTATGTATTTTAACATTATTTCTTTATCTTTTTCTTCTTGTTTATTATATGGTTCATAATTTTTAATTTGTTTTTTTAAATTCATATTCTTTACTCCCTTTTTAGTCATAATATCACCTTTTAAATTTCTGTATATATATTTTAAATATTTTATACTTATTATTTTAACATTTTGGTGATACAGTTCACAGCTCTATTTAAAGTATAGTATCTAAATAGTAGATGAAAATAAATATGGACAGATACTATTTTAAGTATCTGTCTATATTCATATAGTCTCATATATTTATTTCATAGCTTCTTCAACTGCAACCGCAACCGCAACCGAAGCTCCAACCATAGGATTATTACCCATACCAATTAATCCCATCATTTCAACATGTGCTGGAACTGAAGAAGAACCTGCAAATTGTGCATCTGAGTGCATTCTTCCCATAGTATCAGTCATACCATAAGAAGCAGGCCCAGCTGCCATATTGTCTGGATGTAAAGTTCTACCTGTTCCTCCACCACTAGCAACTGAGAAATATTTTTTACCTTGTTCTACGCATTCCTTTTTATATGTACCTGCAACTGGATGTTGGAATCTTGTTGGATTTGTAGAATTTCCAGTTATAGAAACATCTACACCTTCTAAATGCATTATGGCTACACCTTCTCTAACATCATTTGCACCATAACATCTAACTTTTGCTCTTTCACCATCTGAATAAGCAATTTCTTCAACAATATTAACTTTTCCTGTAAAGAAATCAAAATCTGTTTTTACATAAGTAAATCCATTAATTCTTGATATAACTTGTGCTGCATCTTTTCCTAGTCCATTTAAAATTACTTTTAAAGGCTCTTTTCTAACTTTATTTGCTGATTTTGCTATACCAATAGCACCTTCAGCAGCTGCAAAGCTCTCATGTCCTGCTAAAAATGCAAAACATTTTGTTCCCTCTGATAATAACATTGATGCTAAGTTCCCATGTCCTAGCCCAACTTTCCTATCATCAGCAACTGAACCTGGTATACAAAAAGCTTGTAATCCTTCTCCTATTGCTTTTGCTGCATCTGCTGCTTTTGTGCATCCTTTTTTTATAGCTATTGTTGCACCTAGTGTATATGCCCAACATGCATTTTCAAAACAAATTGGTTGTACTCCTTTTACTATTTCATAAGGATTAAATCCTTTTTCTTCACATATTGAAATAGCATCTTCAAAATTCTTTATTCCATATTTTTCCATTACTGGTCTTATTTGGTCAATTCTTCTCTCATAACTTTCAAATGTTACTGCCATCTATTTTTCCTCCTTTATATTCCCCATAAATTACTAAAATTTCATTTACATCTGTGTAGGGGATAGTTTTTTATCATTTATTTTTATGTTCAAATGGAAACGTCACTTCTAGACATTTTATTCCTCCCTTGGATCAATTTTCTTAACAGCCTCATCAAATCTTCCATAAGTACCAGAAGCTTTTTCAATAGCTTCTTGAGGATTAATTCCTTTTTTAATATTATCCATCATTTTTCCTAAATGAACATATTTGTAACCAATAATTTGATCTTCTTTATCTAATCCAATTTCAACTATGTAACCTTCTGCTAAATTTAAGTATCTAGGTCCTTTTAATTTACTAGAATAAATTGTTCCTACTTGACTTGTATGTCCCTTTCCTAAATCTTCTAGTCCTGCTCCTACTGGAAGTCCTCCTTCTGAGAAAGCTGTTTGTGTCCTTCCATATACTATTTGTAAGAATAGTTCTCTCATAGCAGTGTTTATAGCATCACATACTAAGTCTGTATTTAATGCTTCTAATATTGTTTTTCCTACTAAAATTTCTCCTGCCATAGCTGCTGAATGTGTCATTCCTGAACATCCTATTGTTTCTACTAAAGCTTCTTGAATTATACCTTCTTTAACATTTAATGTTAATTTACAAGCACCTTGTTGTGGTGCACACCATCCTATACCATGTGTTAATCCTGATATGTCTTTTATATCTTTTGCTTTAACCCATTTTCCCTCTTCTGGAATTGGTGCTGGTCCATGGTCTACTCCTTTTGCTACTGTACACATTCCTTCTAATTCTTTTGAATAAATCATATTTTTTACTCCTTTCATTTCGCTTCGTTATTTATTTGCAAATTAAAAATAATTAAAACTTTTAAATTGCAAATATTTCACTTACGATTTATTATTACTTTTATTTTTATATTAGAATTTCTTCTAATTTTAATAACTTTTTTGTTATAAATTATATGTTTTACATTAAATTTTAAATTCTTTTTTTATAATGAGTTATATTATTTTATTTTTAAGTGATAAATGTGGAAACTAGCAAGTTACAGTTTGGAAATAAATTTCTAGTGTAACTGTACCACAGAAGTTTATCTATAAACTGTTAGCAGTTTGTAATGTATAAAAAATAACATATTTGACTCTTTAGTTAATATAAATTACTGTAGATATAACATTTTACTAAATTTTTACATATAAGAATAGTTACTATAATTTGTATTTCTTATCTTATTTTTTTATCTGTTCATCAAAAATTATAATTTGATTTGTAGCTTTTTCACTTTTTGTTGCTACATATTCTATATTTTGCTCACTTTCATAATTTTCTGTATCATAATCTACTATATTCTTTATATTTTTTATATATATTCCTTCTTCATATCTTTCTCTTCTTCTAACAACTTTTTCGCCTAATAAGTATCTTTCTATAATTTCTCTTTCTTTTTTACTTAGCTGTTCTCTTCTAATTCCTAGGTAATTATATCTCCATATAATATGCCTTTCATAACTTGAAAATCTTGATCTATTTAAATCTTCATAATCATATTCTACTTTAAATTTTATTCCACTAACTGTTATAGTTAAATTAGTCCAAGTAGGTACTATCTCTATCTTTTGGAATTCCTCTCTTAACATAACTATTTTTTCATATAGGATATTTACTAATTTTAAGTATTCTCTTTCATCTAAGTTAAATTTTTGTGGTATTTCATAAACATTAACAGGATTTTTTTTCAGAATTCCTTTTGGAATATAATAAAAAAATAATTCTCCTGTTTTTTGCTTATCAATTCTATCCATTACTGTAGCATATAAATACATTGTCTCCCACTTTTCAGGAATCATATAAAATATTCTTCTTTGTATATCTTCGTACATCTCTTTTATTTTCTTATTATGTTCTAACATATTTACCCCTATTTTTTCATTATTACTTATATATTAAAATATCTATTCTATAACTAAAAGGCTCTCTCCACTCATTTCTTTTGGTTTATCTAATCCTATTAAATCAAGCATTGTAGGAGCTAAATCTGCTAATTTTCCATTATCTTTTAGCTTATAATTTTGATTATCAGTAACTAAAATTATAGGTACAGGATTTGTAGTATGAGCAGTATGTGGTTCTCCTGTTTTATAATCTATCATTTGCTCTGCATTTCCATGGTCAGCAGTAATTATTAAATTACCTTTTTTCTCTTCTATTATTTTTACAACTCTTCCTACACATTCGTCTACTGTTTCAACAGCTTTAACTGCTGCCTGTAGACTTCCTGTATGTCCTACCATATCTGTATTAGCGTAATTTAATATTACAACATCATATTTATTATTTTCTAGTGCATTACAAACTTTGTCTGTAACCTCATAAGCACTCATTTCTGGCTTCATATCATAAGTTTCTACTTTTGGTGATGGAACTAATATTCTTTCTTCTCCCT
>CANPCK010000064.1 GCA_947572545.1 uncultured Clostridium sp.
CGAATGTTCAAGATACCGTAAATATGATGCAAAATACAAAAAACTAAGAGCTTTGTTGTATTAAAAAAAATAATAATGTGCTAGCAAACACTAGAACATTATTATTTTTTATCACAAATGTAACACTCTCGATTTTATTTCTTTAGTTTTTCCTTCATTCCAAAAATTTTCTCCTAAATATCCACAAGTACGTCTTACTACATTCATTTTATTTTTGTCTTTATTGCCACAATTAGGACATTCCCATTCATAGTTCTCATTTATTAATATTTCTCCATCAAATCCACATACTTGACAATAGTCTGATTTTGTATTTATTTCTCCATATTGTATATTATTATATATGAATTTAACTATTTGTTCTAATGCTTCAAAATTGTGTTTCATATTTGGAACTTCTATATATGAAATTGCTCCTCCTGGAGATAGTTTTTGAAATTCACTTTCAAATTTTGATTTTGAAAAAGCATCTATTTCTTCTCTCACATCTATGTGGTATGAATTTGTATAATATCCTTTGTCTGTTATATCTTTAATGCTTCCAAATCTTTCTCTATCTATTCTTGCAAATCTATAACACAAGCTTTCTGCTGGTGTTCCATATAAAGCAAATCCAATTCCTGTTTCTTTTTTCCATTTATTAACTTTTTCATTTAAAAATTTCATTATTTTTAGTGCAAATGTTCTTCCTTCTTCTGTTGTATGTGATATTCCTTTTACTGCCTTTGTTGTTTCATATATTCCTATATATCCAAGTGATATTGATGAATATCCGATTTTTTAATAGTTTATCTATTTTTTCTCCTTTTTCTAGTCTTCCTATTGCACCATATCTCCAATGTATTGGACTTGTATCTGCTATAGTACCTAGTAATGCATAATGCCTACACATTAATGCTTCTTTACATAATTCTAATCTTTCGTCTAATAATTCCCAAAATTTTTCTTCATCGCTTCCTGCAATTATTCCTATTTGTGGCAAATTGATGCTTACTACTCCTTGATTGAACCTTCCTTCAAATTTGTATTTCCCATTCTCATCTTTCCATGGTGCTAAGAAACTCCTACATCCCATTGGACTAAATACATTTCCTTCATAATTTTCTCTCATTTTTTTGGCTGAAATATAGTCTGGATACATTCTTTTTGAAGAACATTTTATTGCAAGTTTTGTTATATAGTCATATTTTCCACCATTTAGACAATTATGTTCATCTAAGACATATACAAGTTTTGGAAATGCAGGTGTCACATATATCCCTTTTTCATTTTTTATTCCTTGATATCTTTGTTTCAAAATTTCTTCTATTATCATTGCATTTTCTTCAATGTATTCATCATCTTTATCTAGATTTAAGAATAGTGTTACAAATGGAGATTGTCCATTTGTTGTTATCAATGTATTTATTTGATATTGCAAAGTCTGAATTCCTGCACTTAACTCTTCTTTTAAACGATTTTCTATTAGTTCTTTTTCTATCTCTTTTGGTATCATATCTTCTGAGTTTAGTTTTTGTATTTGTGATATTATTTTTTCTTTACTTTTTCTTAAGTATTTTCCAAGATGATTAATATCTACTGATTGTCCACCATATTGTCCTCCTCCAACTGCTGCTATTATTTGAGTTATAACTGTACATGCAACTCCAAAACTTTTTGGACTTTCTATCAGTTTTCCATTTAGTACTGTTCCATTGTCTAACATATCACCTATATTTATTAAACAGCAATTATGTATTGGTTGTAAAAAATAATCAGCATCATGGAAGTGCAATATTCCTTCTTCATGTGCTTTAGATATTTTCTCTGGCAATAACATTCTCTTTGTCAAATCTTTTGATACTTCTCCTGCTATTAAGTCTCTTTGTGTTGATGCTATTACTGCATTTTTATTTGAGTTTTCTTCCATTAGTTCTTTATTAGAGTTTTTTATTAAACTAAGTATTGATTCATCTGTTGTATTTTGTTTTCTTATTAATGCTCTTGTATATCTATATACTATATATTTTTTTGCTAAATCATATTTTCCTATTTCCATTAGTTTTTGTTCTATTATATCTTGTACATCTTCTACAAGTATTCTTTTTTTTCCTAAGTCTTCTATATAGTCTATTATATTTTTTATTTCTTCTTTGTTCGCTTTTTCTTTTTCTCTTACTTCATTATTTGCTTTTTCTATCGCTTTTTCTATTTTTGTTTTTTCATATTCTACTGCTCTTCCATCTCTTTTTATAACCTTCATCAACTTTTTATATAATATACTAGTATATTATATCTCCTTTCCATTAATTATTTTGGTAGGCTTTATTTTACTTTTTCATTATATAGTTGATTTTTGCATTATTCTGTTGCATATGCAACAGTTTTTTCGCATATTCTTATTTCTACTTTATATAAAAGCTTTTAATGAATTATTACAAATTGATTACATTTCAAGTGTTGCTTTTGCAACATTTTTGTGTTATGATTTGTATCAAAGGAGATAGTTTATGCAAAACAATATAGATGTTTCAAATTTTGTAGCAGATTTTTCATCTAATTGCTCAAAAGTACAAATTAAAAAGTTTGATAAAGGTGAAACTATTACTACTTTTTTAGTTAATCGTAATCAATTTTGTATTCTAATTTCTGGAAGTGCAGATTTAGTAAGATATGATTATAATGGTAATAGATTAGTCGCTGAAAGATTTTCTAAAAATTCTATTTTTGGTGAGATATTTTATCATATTAATACAAATAGTGAATTTGTTGTTGAGGCTAAGGATAAATGTGAAGTGCTTCTCTTTTCTTATGATGATATTACTCTAAAATGCAGACATAATTGTGGTTTTCATCAAAAGCTTATTTCTTTTTTTCCTAATCTTATTTTGTCTAAAATCACTGATTTAACTTCTAGAATAGAACTTCTATCAAGAAGAACTACTAGAGACAAACTTTTAGGATATTTTGACCTTCTATCTAAACAATATGGTAAAAGCTTTACTCTTCCTTTTTCTATTACTGAACTTGCAAATTACCTTTCTGTTGATAGAAGCTCTATGACTCGTGAACTTTCAATTTTAAAAAAGGAGAATTTTATAAAACAAGATAGAAATAAAATCACTTTATTATATTAATGTTATGAATGCTAAATATAATTAATTTTTAGCATTTATATTTTGACACAAAATACTTGAATTATATATATACTAATTATATAATATAGTTTGAAAAAATAATTGGAGGATATTAAAATGTCTACAATAATTGATGATATAAAAAAATATAATACTATTCATTTTATTGGTATTGGCGGAGTTAGCATGAGTGGTATTGCTGAAACTCTTAAAAATCTTGGTGTTCATGTTACTGGTAGCGATTGGAGTAAATCTGATATAACTGATAGGCTTATTTCTGATGGAATAGATGTTACTATTGGTTCTGATTTAGAGATGATTAAAAATGCTGATTTAGTTGTATATACTGCAGCCATTGCTCAAGATGATACTGAACTTGTTGAGGCTAAGCGTTTGGGTATAAAAACTTGTGAAAGAGCTGTTTTTCTTGGAAAACTTACTGAGGCTTTTGAAAATACTATTGGTATTGCTGGTACTCATGGTAAAACTACTACTACTTCCCTTGTTTCTCTTTGTTTTATAAAAGCTGGTTTTGACCCTAATGTTCAAGTTGGTGCTATTTTAAAACAGTTAAATGGAAATTATAGGATTGGTAATAGTGATTATTTAATTCTTGAGGCTTGTGAGTATGTTGAAAGCTTCCTACATTTTCACCCTAAAGCTGAAATTATTTTAAATATAGATAATGACCATTTAGATTATTTTAAAAACTTAGATAATATTAAAAATGCTTTTATTAAGTATGTAAAACTTATTCCTGATAATGGTCTTTTAGTTTTTAATGCTGATGATACAAATAGTATTGGTTTAGAGAAATATACTAATGCTAAAGTTGTAACTTTTGGTCTTAATAATGAAAAAGCAAATTTTATTGCTAAAAATGTTAAATTTGATGAAAATGGTTATGCTAGCTTTGATGTATATTATGATGGAAACTTTTTTGATAGTTTTTCTCTTTCTATTTCTGGTATGCATAATGTCTTAAATGCTTTAGCTTGTATTGCTTTATGTACAAATTATGGTATTCCTGTTAATGCTATAAAAGATGCATTTTTGTCTTTTACTGGTGCTAATAGGAGATTAGAATTTAAAGGTATTTTTAATGATGTATCTGTTTTTGATGATTATGCTCATCATCCAACTGAGATTAAAGCAACTGCTGATGCTTTAAATAGAAAAGTTTTTAATGAGTCTTGGGTTGTTTTTCAACCTCATACATATAGTAGATTAAAAAATCTACTTGATGATTTTGCAAATTCTCTTTTAGATTTTGATCATATTATTTTAGCTGATGTGTATGCTGCAAGAGAAACTAATATTTTTAATATTTCATCTAAGGATTTATTGGATAAATTAAATTCTCTTGGAAAGTCTGCTCAATATATAAGTGATTTTGGAGATATTGTTAAGTTTCTAAAAAATAGTGTTCATAAAAATGATATCGTTTTAACTTTAGGTGCAGGAACTGTTACAAATATTGGCCCTATGTTGTTAGAGAAATAAAGTTTAAGACCTAGAATTCTAGGTCTTAAACTTTCAGAGTATTGACAAACCCCAGAAAAATTTTGATATTTTTCTGGGGTTTTCAC
>CANPCK010000065.1 GCA_947572545.1 uncultured Clostridium sp.
ATGTGAAAACCCCAGAAAAATATCAAAATTTTTCTGGGGTTTGTCAATACTCTGAGGAAAATACTAACAAAGTTAGTATATTTCCGAAGTAACAAGGTTAATTTACATTGGGCAGTGCAATAATCGTGAAGCGATTTTGCACATGTGGACGTCGAAATCTTTGATTTCGCTAACGTCCAATTTTCTTATTAAAAAAGAATAAAGGGACAGTTCCAAACAAGTCAAGAGAAGCAAATCTTAGAAAAGGTAACATCTACTAATTTCTAGGATTAAATTATTGAAAAAAGTAGTAATTAGAATACAAATATGATATAATCAAAAATATAATGTAGATTTAGAATTAAAATATTTTATGAAATAAATAAAGAAAAGGAGAACTTATGCGCAAACTAAGAATATATTTAGATACATCAGTTATAAGTCATTTACAACAGGAAGATGTTCCAGAGAGAATGGAACAAACTAGAAAGTTATGGAAAATATTACAGACTGGAAAATATGAGGTTATAATAAGCGATTTAGTATTAGCAGAAATAAATGAATGCAAGGAACCAAAAAGAAGTATATTAAAAGAGTATTTAGCACAAATTAATTATGAAAGAGTTAGGATAATAGAAGAAACAGAAGAAATTGCAAATGAAATAATAGATAAAGGAATATTAAATCAAAAAAGCTTTGATGATTGTTTGCATATAGCATCAGCAATATTAGAGGATTGTAATATTATTGTATCGTGGAATTTTAAACATATGGTAAATGTAGATACAATAAATGGAATAAGAAAAATAACATTTGATAAAAGATACAATAATATCGACATATATGCACCATATGTGCTATTAAGTGAGAAAGATTAGGAAGGTGAATTGAATGAAGAAACCAGAAATAAGTGAAAAATTTACAATAGAAGATATTCACAAAGTAAGAGAATATAATTCAGCAAGAAGAAAAAAAATGAAATTAAAAGAAAGATTAGAAGACATAAAAACAAGTGCAAACGAATGTGAAAAAGATATTAAAGAATATAGAAAAACAAAAGTAGCTATATAATTCTTAGGGCAAGGTTGAGAAGGTTGCACTTCGCGCTGTGTTAAATTAAACAGTACCAATGCGAATTTCGATGTGTTCCGTGTGGATCAGCGGTAACGTGGGTGCTAGTAACTTGTATAACTCGAACGGCGACACGAACAATTGGGCTCGTGCGGTGCGCCCCGTAGATTCTGTAAAACTTAGGTTGTATAACTAATGGTTATGCAAGAAAAATTATAGAAACAAACCATTGTCCTTTAGCAAAAAGCTATAAAATAAAAATAGAAAAAGGTATTTGTTAGTAAGGAAAAAAACTGAAAGGGAGTACATTTTATCACTGTTTTAAGGTAATGCATTGCATTACCTTTTTTGCTAAAAATTGACTCAATTAATAATTTGTAGAAGTTAATATATAACTGTTGACAATTAATAAATTTATATCTATAATTAAAATAAAGTCATTGTATAAAAATGCTCTCTTTATGGATGAAATCTAGTAAACAAGCCAAAAATTGTAAACTTATCTAGTATTTAACCATAAGGAGAGAATAGAGATTTCCTTAAAAGTCAAAACCAAGGAGGAAAAAACCAAACAATGGAAAAAAAGTCAAAAACCAAACCAAACACCTTGAAAAGGTTTATTAATTATACCCAAAAACGAGAAAAAATAATAAAACAATGTGACAATCCTTTGAGTTTCATTCAAAATGAAGAGAAAAGAGAGTCGCCATTGCTTCATGAAAAAGGCATCACGCTAATTGCTTTAATAATAATGTTAATAGTAATCATCATATTAGCTGCAATAGGAATAAGAGGATTAACAGGAAATGAAGGATTAATAGCTTCTTCAAGCAAAACAGCTAATGAATATGTTGTAGTACAAAGTAAAGAATATGTAGAACAATTGGCAGGAAATATAATTTTAAAAGATAGAATAAAAGGAGAAGAAACAACATTAAATAGTTTAGCGTCAAACATAGAAAAAGACGATAAAATAAAAACAGCAGTGCCAGATGTAGGAACAAAAACAATATTAGTCACAACAACAGATGGATTTATACATGAAATATACTATGATGAAAAAACAGGAGAATTACATGTTGATCCAATAGGAAAAGACGACAAATTTGAAATACCTACAATAAAAGCAACATATAATAAAGACACAGATACAATACAGGCTATAGCAAAATGTAGTGATGGAATAGAAAATTTAGAACTAATATATAGAGGAGAAACAAAAGAAACAGTAGAAGGAAAAGGCGCAAAAGAGCTAACACATGACTTTAAAAATATAAAACAATTAGGTACATATACTGTGAGAGTAACGTCAACCCAAGGAAAAACAAGATATGCATATGTAATAGTAAGTGAAACAAGTAAAGACTTAAAAGTACCAACTATAGAAGTAATATCAGGAATAGAAGGAAATAATAATTGGTATAAGGGACAAGTAACATTAAAAATAAACGGTCAAGGAACAAATGGAGCAAAATTAAAATACAGATTAAATGGGCAAAACGAAGTAACATGTACAGGATTAACAGAAAGTGTTGTGATAACAGATTTAGGAGGAACAAGAATAGCAGCATGGGTAGAAAATGCAGACTCAAGTAAATCATCAGAATATGCATATAAAAACATAAAAATAGATAATGTAGTTCCTAGCATTCCAAAAGTAGAAGTAATAGAAGGAACAGTAGGAAATGCTGTTGTAGGACAAACAGATCAAAACTGGTATAGATCAGATGTAAAATTAAAAATAACAGCAACAGATGATAATTCAGGAGTTTATGGATATGAATACACAGTGAGAAACACACATACAGGAGAAACTTTAGTTAATGGAGAAAAGTTAAAAGGAGAAACAAAAGAAGTTACAATTAAAACAGACGGAATATATAATATAGAAATAAAAACAATAGATAGAGCAGGAAACGAATCAAGTACAATAACAAAAGTAATATATAAGGATGCTACAGAGCCAAATAAATTTATGCCAAAAATAACAGCAGTAACAAAGACAGGTTTCATAATAACCGCATTTACAGATGACAATTTATCAGGAATAGACAAATATAAATACTATGTAGATGGAGAAGTAGTATATGAGGGAACTGAACAAAAATATGAATTCCAAGGAAAAAAAGATACAGCATATGGAGTAAAAGTAGAAGCATATGACAAAGCAGGAAATATGAAGAAAGGAATGGAAACTGCAACACACACAGATACATCAGATACTAAACCACCAGTAGTATTAGTAACAAGAGGAAATGTTACAACAAATAGTATACAAGTACATGTAAAAGCAACAGATGCAGATTCAGGATTACCAGCAGAACCAAGATATACCTACTATATTAAGAAATCATCAGAAGAACAATTTGTAAAAGTTGCAGAAGAAATAAAAGACTCAGAATATATTTATACAGAGCTAACACAAGCAACAGAATATGACATCAAAGTAGAAACAAGAGATGATGAAGGAAATATAGGATCAGGAGTAATAAGAATAATAACAACAAAGTCAGTACCTTCAGGAGAAAACACAGGAGCAATAACATTCACAGAACCAGAATGGTCAAACTTTAAAGCAGAAACAACAATAAGCACAACAGAGAAAGACTATTATATCCAATACAAAGTAGTAAAAAACGGACAAGAAGAAAAAGATATAGAATGGAAGACAATAGAAAACAAAGGAGAAGGAATAAAACTTACAGAACTATCACATAAAGATACAGTATATGCAAGGCTATGGGATGGAATAAATGCAGGAGTAAGTGGAAGAAAAGAAATAAAAGATGATACAGCACCAGAAATAACAATAATGACAACAACAAATATTACAAATAATATAACATTTAAAGCTACAGATACACAAACAGGAATAGTAGCATATAAAGTAACAAAAGAAACAGAAGAACCAACAGCAGATTGGATAGAAGTAGAACAAACAAATGAATTGCCAGAAACAACAATAAATAACCTAGACTATAACTCAACATATTATGTATGGGTAAAAGATACAGCAGGAAATGCAAGTAATAAAACAATGAAAACAAAGAGTGAATTCACAGTAACATACAACTATAGTACAAATGGAGGAACATCAGCTACAGTTACAACAAAACAAGTAGAAGTAGGACAAAAAGTAGATTTAACACCTACAGCAACAAAAGCAGGATGGAACTTTGTAGGTTGGAATACAAACAAAGATGCAACAACTGGTCTAACAGAATATACAATGCCAGCAAACGATGTAACACTATATGCAATATTTAGTAAAGACATAACAGTAACATATAAAACATACAATAACCAAACAAAAACAGAAACAGTAAAACTAGCTAACAACCAAACAACAGGAGAAATAACATTACCAACAATAGCAAATGCAACAGATAGTGGGGTAATATATACCCCACGAGGCTGGGCAACAACTACGACAGCAAATGCGACTACAACAGCAGCAGGAACAAAATTAACAATAACAGCAAATACAACATACTATGCAAGCTATCAAACAACAATTAATACAACATTCTACTACAATAGTAACACTACATCAGGAAGTTTAACAGCAGCAACAGCGACAGCTTCAGGAACAAGACAAATGAACTATGCAGGAACCAAAATAGA
>CANPCK010000066.1 GCA_947572545.1 uncultured Clostridium sp.
GCTTGTTAACCCGCAAGCTTTCAACAAAAAAGTTGATTTTTCCTATTCAATAAAAAAACCACTAAGCTTAATTTGCTTAGTGGTTTTTTTATTTGTTTTAATTATTTTGTTGCTGTAAGTCCTGAAGCTAAAGAAGTAACTGCTTTTGCTAAGTTAACTGCTGCAAATAATATAACTGCACCTATTATGTATGGTAACATTGTCTTTTTGTATTCTGCTTTTTCTTCAGCACTTCCCATCATGTATTTAATACCTAATACCATTAAAACACCTACTGCAATAACTGTACCAACAATTTGGATAATTCCTAGTACATTGTTTCCAACATTCCAGAATTGATCAGCATTTTGTGGATTTTGATTGATATCAATCTTATCTAGTGGGCTTGCAAATATAGGTGTAACTGCCATAAGAGTCATTAATACTGTCATTAGTATAGGTAATATTTTTAACAATTTTTTCATAGGGTTTCCCTCCTTTTTTATTTTCTATATATATTAAATTTATCTCAAAGAATTTTGAGAAAACATTAATAACTTATTTCTATAAATCTGTCCATCTAGTTGCTTCATATAATTGATTATAATATGCTTTCCAATATTTTGTTTCGTCTGATTGTGGATCCTTTCTCTCTGCTTCTACATATTTCTGCCTTGCTTCTTCTAATTTTGCCCTTTTTTGTTCACTATTTAGTCCTTGTAATGTATTATTTGCATCTTGTATTGCTTGTCCTGGTGAATAGCTTGTTGGTGGAACTTCTTCTCCCACCGCTTCTTTTGTAAAATCATATATTATTGTTGTTATTTGTAATGCCATAAATATTAGTATCATTCCTATAACAGCTGGTAACATTGATCTTTTATATGATGCTCTTTCTTCTGTACTTCCCACCATATATTTTATTCCAAGTATCATTAGTACTCCAACTGTTATCATGCTTCCTACTGCTTGTATTATTCCTAATATTTGTCCTCCTACTGCTTCTGTATCTGTTCCTACTTGACTAAACAATTCTCTAATTTGTGGCGCTAAGGTTGATGCCCCAAATAGTATAAAACATCCTATTATGTATGGCATCATGGATTTTTTGTAACTTGCCTTTTCTTCTATGCTTCCCATAACATACTTTATTCCTATTATCATTAAAGCTCCTACTGCTATAAATGTTCCTATTAGTCTTACTGCATCTGTTATGGTATCTAAGAAACTCAAATCTATATCTCCATGATTTCCGCCTTTAATATCGCCTGGTGTAATCCCCGCAAACGAGCTAGTTGAAGTTATTAATATTACAAATGCTATTATTGCAATTGTTATTATTCTTTTTGTAATATTTTTTTTCATAACATTTGCCCCTTTCACAACTATTTTGTAGTTATTTTACATTTGTCGTCCACAACGTGGGCATACATATGTATGTGTATCTATATCAAATTTAGGTGTTACTTTCTGTCCACAACCATTACAAGTGCTTTCTTCAAAATCATATTGATTACCTTCAACTGTTTCAATTTTTTCTCCTACCATTATTGCTATTTTCCAAAATCCAAATCCTCCAAAGACTATAATGCAACCAACTACAAATGGTAGCATCATTTCTTTTACTTTTGCTTGTCCTTCTGCTCCTCCTAGCATAAATTGTACTCCCAATACTGTTGCAACTATTACTGATATTACAACTCCTGCTGCTAGCAATATATTGTACAAATATCCTGACACATTTTTAAGTCCTTCTTCGTTTATTGGTGTTTTTGTTTTATCTGCTTTATCAATAAAGCTTTTTCCATCATCTATTATCTCTGACCATGCAAAAACTTTTGCATTTATGCTAAATAGCATCATAAGGATTATTAATATTAAAATAACCTTCTTCAATATATTATTCATAACCTTACCCTCCTATTTAAACATATTTTCTTTAATTATACAATACTTTTTATGAATTTTTTGACTTTATGTCTACGGATTCATCATTTCGTATATCATATTTGTTATTGATGCTCCTGCAAATATTAATATCGCTCCTACTACATATGGCCACATTGTTTGCTTGTATTCTGCTTTTTCTTCTACACTTCCCATTATATATTTTATTCCTATTATAATGAGCATTAATACTGATATTGCTGTTCCTACTGTTCTAACTACCCATACTATAATATTTCCAAATCCTAATAACTTTGTATTGTCTCCTACATTACTTTTATAATCTTGGGGGTTAGTGAATGCATCTAGTCCTAATGCTTGTACTTTATACATTGTGCTTGATATTACTAATATTAATAATACTACTACAATTATTGAAATTATATATTTTTTCATGACCATTCCCCCTTTTTTACGTATTAACCTAAGTTTATTATACATTATTTTTTTTTATTTTGCAATTTTTTTATATAATTTTAGCAAAAAAAGTTGGTTTTTAACTATTTTTATTAAAAACCAACTTTTTATTTATGCTCTTTTTCTAATATATCCTGAATACATTTCTTCTATTTCATGTATTCCTGATGTATTTAATATTTTATCATGTTTGTCTAAAATTTCTTGCAAATTCTTATTAAATTCTGTTACTTCATAGCAATTTATTATTTTTATTTCTTTTCTTTTTAATTTTCTTTCTTGTTTTTGCATCCATTTATCAATATTTTTGTTTATGTATTCTATTCTTTCCTTATTTCCTTCTATTATTATTGTTACTGTTTTTTCATTTTTTGTGACCTTTTCCATAAATTTTCTTATTTCTCCATATTTTATTAGTGTTCTGTTTTTCCAATCTATTTTCATTATTTGTTCTTTTATTCTATCATTTATTTGTATTCTTGTTAGTATTTCTTGTATGTTGTGTGTTATATTTTTTTCTAGTATTGTGTTTAGTTTTTCTCCTTTTTCTGTTTGTTCTTCTATGAAGGGAAGTAACATTGCAGTTAAATGCCAATCGCTCACATAAAAACTGCATACTTTAACTTTATTATTTTCCATTTGTTTACCTACCTTTTTTTACTTTTGTTTACTGGTAAATTCTACCATCATACTATGCTTGTGTCAATATCTTTTTTGATAAATCGTCTTACAGTTTTCGACACTTCCAGGCTTTTTTCCATAATATAGTTCAAAAAATAAATTTATGCTTTTATTGTATATTATTTCTTTTTTTGTTAATACTTTTAGTAATGATTTATTTTTCGCTAATTTTACTTAGTTTATGGTATAAATTACTTGAATGGAGGTTTTTATATGAATATGAAATTTTTTAAACGTTCTTTAATAATTATTACATTATTTTTATGTTATACTTTTATTTGTGCCTTTTCTTATGCTTCAACTGTCTCTTCTGACATTGCTAATAGCGTTTTTAGGCTTCATATTATTGCTAATAGCGATTCAGATGAAGATCAAAGTTTAAAACTTCTTGTTCGTGATAATGTTTTAAATTACATGAAAGAAATTACTCCTAATGTTTCTACCAAGGAAGAGGCTATTTCTATTCTTAGTGCTCATCTTGATGATTTCAAATGTATTGCTCTTAAAACTATTAATGATGCTGGATATAATTATGATGTTAATATTTATGTTGGTAAATTTGATTTTCCTACTAAAGAATATGGAGATATTTCATTACCTAGTGGGATATATGATGCTTTAAGAATTGAAATTGGAGAGGCTAATGGGCATAATTGGTGGTGTGTAATGTTCCCTACTCTTTGTTTTGTAGATGTAAGCTCTGGTAGTCTTGATGACGACTCTAAAGGTATTTTAGAAAGCAGTCTTACTGATGAAGAATTTTCTCTAGTTTCTGAGGATAGTTTCGAAATTAATTTAAAGTTTAAAATTGTTGAATTTTTTGAAGATATTAAAATTTCTTTAGCTAATATGTAGTATTCATCAATAACTAAGTAAAAGACATGCAAATACTTCCATGCCTTTTTATAGTATTGAAAACCCCAGAAAAATTTTAATGTTTTTCTGGGGTTTTCAATACTATAAAAAGAAATAATTTTCTTTTTTAGTCAGACTGTTGACAAAGTAAAATTTGTTGACAGTCTTTTCTTTTTAGAAAAA
>CANPCK010000067.1 GCA_947572545.1 uncultured Clostridium sp.
AAAAGAATGGGCAGATTACATATTAGAAAATAACGAAAATTTACAAATATTTGATGATAAAATTTTTACATATGAACTGAGAAAAATAAAAAAAGATGAAGGAACATTTAAAGAAACAATAGAAAAATTAAAGATTAATCCTAAAGAAACAATATTTATAGATGACTATCAAATTAATATAGATACAGCAGAAAAACAAGGAATAAGAGGAATAATATTTAAAAATGCAAAACAGCTAAGAGATGAATTAGTAAAATTAGGTATACTATAAAAAGGAAAGATAAAGAATGCCAAAAATTAAAAGAGAATTATATTATAAAAAAATAGGAGACCTAACGCAAAAGGAATTTGAGCAATTATTTGATGTTGCAACAGATATAACAGATCCCAGTTTTAGAGAAAGGATAAAACCTATTTTAGATGAAAGTATAGCAGGCATAAACTTAGAAAGCTATAAAATAGAAGATCTAGATTTTGTAACAGCATATTTATTAGGATCAATTACTGCGAAAAAAGGTCAAATTCCAGAAAATAGTTTAATTGTATTATTTGGAGAACCAGGATGCGGAAAATCATATTTAATTCATCTTATTTCAGAATTAAAGAAAAAAGACTTAACACAAATAACAGAAGAGGATAGAGAATTTTTAGGAATTGAGTCAAAAGATTATACATCAGATAGAGAGATAAGAGAACTAAAGTATATGGTAGATGACATAAGTATTATACAGAAAAAAACAACTAGACCAGCCAGAAGTACAGAAAAAAGTAACCCAGAAATACAAGCAGGAGCAACTAGGGAAGAAGTTGAAAAGTGCGATTGGACATATGAATTTTCAGGAAATTTATATGGAATTGAAAAAAAGAAAATAGACGAAACATTAAAAACACAAAATGCAATGTTAATCGTAAATGATTCTAGCATGGAGGTAATAAAAGATCTAGAAAGGGTATATACTAAGAATTTTTTACCACTTATATTATATAAAGAAATGGGTCAGCAAGAATGGATAAAAGAGATGATGCAAGCAGGAAGAACAGAAGAAGAAATACAATCAAGACTAAAATTATTTGGTATATCACAGAGAATATATGCACAAATTGGTTTGGCAGGAGTAATATTTAATATGTCAAAACGGAAGAATACCTATAAATCTATTAAGACAGCTAAGAAAAATAATGGAAAGAGAAGATAGAAAACATAATAGAGAAATTGGAGATTAGATAATGGAGTATATTGATATTTTAAATGAAAAAGGAGAACTTACAGGAGAAAAAGCAACAAGAAGTGAAGTACATAAATATGGATATTGGCATAGAGCAATACATATTTTGCTGATTAATTCAAAGTCAGAAATATTATTACAAAGAAGATCTCCAAATAAAGAAAAACATCCAAATTTATGGGATATATCTTGTGCAGGACATTTAAGCAGTGGAGACACTAGTATGTCAGGAGCACTTAGAGAATTTGAAGAAGAACTGGGAATAAAAGCAAATAAAGAAAAGATGAAATTAATTTATACAATACGAAAATCATATGTACCTAAAGAAGGGTTTATAGAAAATGAATTACAAGATGTTTATTTATACAAAGCAGATATTGATATAAACAACATAAAAATGCAAAAAGAAGAAGTTTCAGAAGTCAAATATGTACTATTTGAAACATATGAAAAAGAAATATTAAATAATAATAAAGACTTTGTGAATAGAGCAAAAGAATATAAAGAAATTATAGAAACAGTAAAAAGAGAGATTAGAAAGAAGTAAAATAATAAGTTAAAAAAGTATATGAATATAGAAGGAGCAAATTATGGAATTTCCAAAAATGTAGCTAGAAAGTTTAGAGAAATAAAGTCCAACCCCATATGCATAAACATGTATAGGGGGATTTTTTATATGGGAACAAAAGGATTAGATTTCAAACATAAAGAAGTAGTAAATATAGTAGACGGAAGAAGACTAGGCTATGTACAAGATGTAACAGCAGACCTAGAAAGTGGAATTATTACATCTATAATGGTTGCAAGAAAGAGAATAGATGGAGTAGGTTTGTGTTTGAGAGGGAACAGGCGAGAAAAGGTTATACAACAATGCAGGGAGAAAAAAGGACAGGCTATGTAGTAAGGAAAGAATACATATATGATGTGGTTTGTAAGGTGAAGATGTAAGTTTTACTAGAAATACTAACCAACTAAAATAAGAATAGTAACAATAAACTGGTTAGTAATTCTAACCAGTTAAATTCCAAAACAAAAATTCGCAAAAACTATTGAAAATATGTTTGTAATATGATATAAATAATAATTAATTGGGGCATATTAAAATTTTAATTATTTATTTTGAGTAAATAATTAGGAAAAGAGGTAACATATGGAGAATAATTTAGCAAACAAAACAGCAACAGTTTTTGAAAGCATTAAGCACACAGACAAAGATGGAGTAGAATTTTGGTATGCACGAGAATTACAAGATGTATTAGAGTACAAAGAGTGGAGAAAATTTGAAGGAGTCATAGAAAAAGCAAAACAAGCTTGTCAAAACAGTGAAGTCAATGTAAATGATCATTTTGTCGGATCCGACAAAACGATCAAAATGCCTAAGGGAGCAGAAAAGACTATAGATGATTTTAAATTAACAAGATATGCTTGCTATTTAATAGCACAAAATGGAGATAGTAGAAAAAAAGCAATAGCTACAGCTCAAACATATTTTGCAGTGCAAACAAGAAAGCAAGAAATAACAAGGCAGGAATATGAAAATTTAAGTGAAGATGAAAAGAGATTATATACAAGACAAAATGTGAAAGACAAAAATAAATATTTATTTGATACAGCAAAACTTGCAGGTGTCAAAAACTATGGTAAGTTTAATAATTATGGATATAGAGGACTATATAATGGAGAAACAGCTAAAGATATAGCAAATAGAAAAGGTATATCAGAAAAAGAAGATATATTAGATTATATGAGTAGTACAGAACTTGCAGCAAACTTATTTAGAATAACACAAACAGATGAAGTATTGAAAAATAAGAATGTAGATAATGAAGATGAGGCTTGTATAACACATCACAAAGTAGGACAAGCAGTTAGACAGACTATAAAAAGAATAGGTGGTACTATGCCAGAAGACTTTCCAACACCAAGTAAGAGTGCAAAACAAATAGAAAAAGAGAAAAATAAAAAATTAATTTTTAAAGATAATAGAAGATTGAAATAGAGTTAAAAATAGTGAAAATTAGAGAATATGAGAGAAAGAGGAAAATATGAAATTTTCAATAGCAGCAGTTCCAACAGGTGAACTTAATATAGACAATGAAATTAAATTGATAAAATCGGTACTATTGTATGCAGATGATATAACAATTAATAGCTTAGCAGTTACAATGCTTAATGTAATTGATAATATAAATATAGAAAAGCATTCTGTATTAGAAATGATTAATATAATGGAACAAGTGAATCCATTTATAAAAATGTCTAATCAAGAGTTATCATTTGAAATAGATAATGTTGTACAACAAGTGAACTCTATTAAACCATTATTAAAAAAGAAACATAGAAACAAATATGAAATATTAGCAACTAATATGCTAAATAAACCAAGTAATGAATTAAGAAATGCATTTGATGAAGTTATTAAAATAGCAAATGATATTTTAGATTCATCGGGATATAGAGAACTACTAAAAACAGGAGATAAATTGAAATTTGAAGCCTATCATTCTAATATAAATGATACTGATGGGATGATGAAGGAATATTTTAATAAAGTTTTAGAGGCTACAGAGAATCTGTCAATATTTCCGGTATTTGATAAGCAAACAGCAGAATTGATTAGATTATATGAGAATGAAAATATAAATATAAATAATGATTTAAAATTAGATCATAATGCTCATGGCGCTATAGTATCTAATATGTTTTTAAAACTG
>CANPCK010000068.1 GCA_947572545.1 uncultured Clostridium sp.
CCTATTTTGGTTAACATCCAAGATTTCCATTTTACTTGGCAAATTGGTCTTTTTGTTTATATACATTTTTTTGTACATTTCATATTTATTTGTGCTATTTTTTAATTTTATTTTTATGATCTTTTCTTCTTCTGTTTCTTCTATCTCTGTATTTTGTGAAGTTTTATACTCTTCTATAAAGCTTATTAAACTTAATGAGTTTCCACCTATATATTCGTAGTTTTCATATAGTCTTTTTAGTTCTAAATTTCTATTTTCTAGGATAAGATTTGTTCCATCAAATGTAGTGGTTAACCCCTTTATATTTTCTGGTTCCATTATTTCTTGTTTTATTATATTTGGTTCTAAATATTTTTGTTTTATTAAATATTTATTTGTATTTTTATTACTATAAATTTCTACTTCTAGTACAGCTTCATAAGACTTAATATTTAAAATATTATTATCATCTGATTTATTTATAGTATTTCCCGAATTTGATAATTTATAAGTGAATTGTAAAAAAATAATTGTACAAATCGCAAAAATAAAAAAAGCTATGAGATACTTTTTCTTCATAGTTCATTTCTCCTTTCTAAAAACAGCTAGTTTGAAAAAGAAATGAGTTTTTCTAAGCATACAAATTCAAATATCAATGAGGCATGCTAATGCATATTGATTTCGAATAAGTAACAACAAAGGAAGACGATGTTTATTTTTCAAACTAAAAGAAGAGTATTGCTACTCTTCTTTTAATTATTATTCATTTATGAATTAAAGTATTCTGTTAAAGCTTTTATTAATTCTTTTTTACTTTCTATAATATTTATGTAATTTCTAATTGCTGTACTATTTTGCATTCCTTTTGTATACCATGCAATATGTTTTCGCATTTCTCTTATTCCTGTATATTCACCTTTTTCTTCTATCTCTAAATCTATATGTTTTAATATTGTTTCCAATATTTCTTGATTATTTCTTTTCTTTGCTTCTGCTTGATTTTTTAAATATTCTATAATGTCTTCAAATATAAATGGATTTCCGAAGTGCTCCTCTTGCTATCATTATTCCATCTGCTTTAGTATATTCTAGCATTTTTAGAGCATCTTTTTCATTTTTTATATTTCCATTTCCAATTACTGGTATTTTTAATATTTCTTTTAGTCTTTTTATTGCTTCTAAATCACATTCTCCTCCAAAATATTCTTCTCTTGTTCTTCCATGGATAGTTATTGCTTGAACTCCAACTTGTTCTAATCTTTTCCCTAGTTCTTCATAGACTATGTGATTTGAATCCCAACCTTTTCTTATTTTTACAGTTACTGGTTTTGATACTGTTTCAACTACTGATTTTGCTATATTTACTGCTAAGTCTATATCTAGTAATAGTTTACTTCCGTCTCCATTTTTTACAACTTTTGGTGCTGGGCAGCCCATATTTATATCTATAATGTCTGCATCTTTTTCTACACTTTTACTAGCTATTTTCATTGCTTCTATGTCACTTCCGAATATTTGGACTATTACTGGTCTTTTTTCTCCTTTTGTGTTTAATAGTAATTTTGTTTTTTCGTCATTATACATTAAGGCTTTTGCACTTACCATTTCTGTACATACTGCTCCTACTCCATAGTTTTTACATATTATTCTAAATGGCAGGTCTGTAATCCCTGCCATAGGTGCAAGTATTATGTTATTTTCTAATTCTACATTTCCTATTTTGAGTTTGTGTAAATACATCTCTTTCTCCTATTTTTCAAATTATCAAAAGGAACAAGGAGCACTAGGCATTTTTATATTTTAAATAACAACGAATATTACGTTTATTTTGGTAATTAGTCCATGAAAATTGCTTTTTTACGCCTAACACTAATATTTAACAATAGTCCTATACATATAAAATTTGTTATAAGTGAACTTCCTCCATAACTTACAAATGGTAGTGGTACACCTGTTATTGGCAAAAGTCCCATTGTCATTCCTATATTTTCTACCATATGGAATGTAAATATACCGTGCAATTCCTATTGCTATATATCCGTCCGTACATCATCTTTTGCCGTTTTTGCCACATATACAGCTTTAGTGATCATTACAACATAAAGAACTATTACAACTGCTGCAAATATGAATCCCATTTCTTCTCCTATAACTGAGAATATAAAGTCTGTTGATTTTGGGTGAAGGTATCCAAGTTGTGTCTGATTTCCCATTAGCATTCCCATTCCAAATAGCTGACCTGATCCTATTGCAAGTTTTGATTGTATAAGATTGTATCCAGAGCCTTTTGGATCTAATTCTGGATTTAAAAATATATCTATTCTAGCTTTTGCATGGCTTGGAAGTACGAAATTGTATAATACTGGAATTGCTATTACTGCAATTAGTATTACTGCAATTACATATTTTTTATCTATTCCTGCTGCAAACAACATAAATGCTATTGCTACAACAAATGCCATGACTGTTCCATAATCTGGCTGTATTGCAATTAATACAATAGGTACACCTACTGTTATGAAGATAATTCCTAATTTCCATAATTTATTTATTTCTGTTTTATCTCTTTTTTGAAATAGTTCTAATATATAAGCTAAAAATATTATAAGTATTATTTTTGCAAATTCACTTGGTTGAATTGTAAGTGATTCTGATATTTTAAACCAACTACTAGCTCCATGTATTGGCTTAGTAAATAGAACTGCAATAAGTGAAATAATCGCCAGTCCATATAAGACTGGTGAAATTCTAGCTATCAAATTATAGTCAATACATATGACAATTATCATAATAGGAATACTTATCATTGCCCATAAGATTTGTTTTTTAAACTCTTCATTGTTATCTTCTTGCGTTGCAGAAAATAGAGCAACAATTCCTATGCATAATAATATTAAGCAACAAATAAGTATTCCCCATTCTATGTTTTTTAACATTTTTCTATTCATATTTCCATAAACCTTCTTTAATTATTGTTTGAAGTCTCTGTATTTTCCTCATTTATAGGTTCATTTTCTTCTTTTGTTTCTTCGTTATTCTCTATCTTTTCTCCTTCATTGTTGTTTTCTTCTTTTTTTATTTCTTGTTCTTTATTCTTTTCTCTTACTATATCGTCTTTTATATTTAGAATTGGAATATTAGCATATAATGCTGGTGCTCCATTTGTTCCATCATCATTTTGCTTATTTGTCATTCTAACATCTATTGATGTTTCATCTACTTCTATATATTTTTTTATTACTTCTATAATTTCTTGTTTCATAAGTTCTAAGAAGTCTGCTGATACATTTGCTCTATCTTGCATTAACACTAAATGTAATCTTTCTTTTGCTGTATCTTTTGAATTATTTACCTTTTTATCTGATTTTCCGTATGTTTTTAAAAAAATTTATAATGTTCTCAAACATATTTATTCCACCTTTGTTTATATTATTTCTTATTGAATATACTCTTTAGCTTAGCTAATATTCCTCTGTCTCTTCCTGGTATAGTAACTTCTACATTTTCTCCTAATATTCTTTTTGCTATTTCTTTATATGCTTTTCCAGAAGGTGCTTTTTTGTTTGATATTACTGGTTCTCCTTTATTTGTTTGAGTAATTATACATTCGTCATCTGGCACAACACCTGTTAAATCTATTGATAGCAAGTCTACGATGTCTTCTACATCCATCATTTCTCCCTTTTTTACCATATTAGGTCTAAGTCTGTTGATTACAAGCTCTGAATTTTTTATTTCTGATGCTTCAAGTAGTCCTATTATCCTGTCTGCATCTCTTATCGCTGAAATTTCAGCAGTTGTAACTACTATTGCTCTGTCTGCTCCTGCAACAGCATTCTTAAATCCTTGTTCTATTCCTGCTGGACAATCTATTAATATGTAATCAAA
>CANPCK010000069.1 GCA_947572545.1 uncultured Clostridium sp.
TCCATATATATGTAAGTACTAATAGGTATGATATATTTCTTGATATTATACTTATTAGTATTGTAATTATTGTTAATATTACTGCTGTTATATTTGATATTATATTTGTTGACTTTAATGCATTAATTTTACCAAAAAATAAATATATTATATTTTTTATAATTCTCCCTCCATCTAATGGATATATTGGTAATATATTTAACATTAGTATTAATATATTTATATATATTAATATTTCCGCTTCCACATAAAATATCTTTTCTCTTCCTAATAGTATAAATATGGCTATAAATATTAGATTTACTATTGGTCCCAAAATAGCTACAATTATTTTCTTAACACTTAAAAGATTAGCTTTTAATATTTTTTTATTATAGTTTTTAGTATCTACTCTAAATGATACTGCACAACCAAATGGCAATATTTTTAGGCTTTGGATTTTAAAGCCTAACCCGAATTCCGAGCTAATATATGACCACATTCATGTAAGAACGAAAATAACATGATTAGCAAATAAATTTTTATCATTTATTTTTCTTCCTTTTTAAAAATCTAATATTGTTCTTGGATTTATGCAAGCATCATTAATTCTAATTTCAAAATGCAGATGTGGTCCTGTTGCATTTCCGAGTAGAACCGTACTTTTGCAATTTCTTGTCCTTGAGTTACTACATCTCCGTGCTTTAACTAATAATTTACTACAATGTGCATATACTGTTTTTATTTCTCCTTCTTGTAATAATACATAATTCCCATAACTGGGTGTATTTTTCGCATTTATTACTGTTCCACTTGTTGCAGCTATTATACTAGTGCCAGTTACTGCTGCTATGTCTATTCCTTTATGATATGTAGATATTATACTTGATGTTGCCTCTCTTTCTCCAAATTCTGATGTTACTGTCCCGAGTTATTGGTTGTATAAAAGAGTATTTTTGTTTTATTCTATCTGTTTCGCTTAATTCTGTATTCTGTATTTCTGTTTGCCCTGTCGTTTCATTTGTGTCTTCCAATACTGCTACATTTTCTACTTTATTTTCTTCTACTACATTTTCTGTTTGTCCTTGTTCTTCTATAGTGTTTTGCATCTCTCCTTGTTCTTCTATTACATTATTTTGATCATTTTCTTGATCTCCTTCTATTTGTGTCATACTAGATATATAACTTTCTAGCCAATTTTTTGTGTTATTATACATACTTGTAAAATCAATATCTTGTGTTAATATCTCCTTTATTTTCTCCATTGTTCCTTCTGAAAAAGAATATTCTGTTGTATTTACTAGATAAAATATAAAGTATATTAGTGCACATATTATTATTTGAAGTACTATTCTTTTAAATAGTTTAAAGTTTCTCGGCTCTGATGATGATACATTTAATGTCGCTCTTTTTGTTCTTTCTCTTAAATTTTGCCTTTTAGCATAGATCTCTTCTGCTCTTCTTATTCTTTCGTCTTGAGTAAGGGTTCTTTCCATTTTTCTCCTCCTTACTATCATTTATATGTACAAGTTGGAAATTTTATCATTAAAAATTTTTAATACTAATAAAGAGCTCTATATAATTTTATACTGTTTTTAAGCAAGATTATTGTATTACAATTTGTTCAGCAAATTATATACTGAGACTGTAACAAGTAAATCTTTCACAGTCTCAGCAAACAAAATCAAATAATTCTTATTATTACCTATTCTTACTTACCTAACAATACTTAATATTATTCCAACTATAGCTGTTATTCCTAATAGAAAGCTTGATATTTGCAATCTCTTGTACTTGATGTTTATATCTCTTGTTTTTGCTTTTGATATTTTTGGGTTTTCTATCCCTTTTATATAGTCTTGTATAATATATTCCGCTTCTTTTATGACAAATCCATATTCCTCTGTTTGTTTTTCTCTAAAATTACTTGGATTCCTATTTTCTATCTTTTCTCTATTCTTTACTTTTGCATTATTTTTTAATATAACTATTGCCTCATCTACAATATTAGATGGTAAATCTTTCAATATTATCATATTTTTCATTTGACTTATATTCATATATGTACCTCCCTATATCCTTGTATATAATTTAAGTATTTACATATTTTTTCATATTATACAATATTAAGAAAAGTTTCCTTTCCACATATGTATCTTACCCTTATTTTTTAGTCTGCGATTTCTCATATACAACAAAAAAAGATTAAAGTAGAAATCCCCTTTAATCTTTTTCAATATTTTTCCCTGATGCTATTATTATACTTATATCATCTTGTTTCTTATATTTAGTTATTATATCTTTTGAAAATGATGCTATTTCATTAGATAATATTATCGTCTTACAATTATTGTCTATTAATTCTTGTATCTTTTCATCTGTCTTTTCTGGCTCTTCTAAATTATATACATTAAATCCAAGATTTTGAAATATTTTAAAACTTTCTGTATCATTTTTTGTTTTTAACCACGATATTTTCAAATTACTCACCATTTAGTAGTATTTGAAATTTTTAAAATTTTATACTTTACTTAAATAGACATTTTCTCCTGGATAAGATATTTTAACATTTTCCATTTCAAGTGTTTTTATTACTAATAGGTTAATTTTTGTTTTAAATCTTAAAAACTCGTCATAGTCTAATATTCCTGTATATAAATAAACGTTTATTTTTATCCCTTTTTCTCCTATACTATCAAAATATACTCTTACTGAATCCTCTATTACTTCATTGTCTGTCTCTAATACACTTTTTAACATTACTGTTAAGTTTTCTATTGCTTGACTACTTGTTTCAAGTGGTAAGTTTATATTCATTTCTAATCTTCTTTTTGTCATTCTAGAAATATTTACTACTTCGCTTTTTGTTATTACAGAATTTTGTATAGTAACTATTGTATCTTCTACTGTTCTAATTCTTGTACATCTGAATTTTATATCTGTAACAGTTCCTTGGTATGTGCCTATTTTTACTGTGTCTCCTACTAAGAATGGTTTATCTGATACTATCGCCATTCCACTTATTAAACTTTCTGCTAAGTCTTGTGCAGCTAAAGCAATAACTACACTTGTTAATCCGAAGTCCTGTGATTAATCCATTTATATCATAGTCAAGTTCTGAAATTATTGCAAATATAGCTATTACATATACTCCGTATTTTCCCAAATCTACTTAATATTTTTACAAAAGTATCATCTTCATCTATTTTGTCACTTTCTTTTATTTTTTTGATTAGTTTTGAATTTGGAGCAATTAAGTTTGCAAGTGTTCCTGCTATATTCCAGATTATTAGTATTCTTAATACTGTATCACATAATTTAAACCATTCTTCTGGTAGCTTTAATATAAACAGTGCAAGATATGTACATAAGAATAAAAATACCCTTTTTATTGATTTAAACAAAGGGTGCTTTTTTAGTTTAATCTGATCTTTTTCTTTTAGTTTAAATATTTTTATTATTAAAAACGAAATAAATGAACTTATCATAATAGATAGTATGATTATTACTATTGCAATTATGATGTCTAATAATCTATTTTCTTTTATGTCTTTTGCTATTTCTAACCAATTACTGATTTCTTCCATATATTATTTCCTCTTTTCTTCATTTCTTCCTAAATTATACTATATTTTTCTCAATTTAGCTAGTATTTTATGTAAACACTTGATATTTTTTTACATTTGTGGTAAAATTATATTGTATAGATAAATTTAATATATAGGGGGTTAAAAAATGAAAGACCGTAGTTCTCTATTTATATTATTACTTATAATCTTTATTTTATTTGGTATAATATTTTTAAGAAGGTCTGGAATTCTTACTATTAACCACAGCAATACATCTACTAATGATATGTTAGATGATTACTATGATAAAGTAA